>JAUWME010000297.1 GCA_030613285.1 Candidatus Zymogenus sp.
AAAGAGGCGCAGGTGGCCGATGGTACCGTCTATCTCTACTTTAAAAATAAAGACGACATATTAATATCGCTTTTTGAAGAAGAGATGGATAAAATCATAATGAACATGAAAGAGAACATGGAAAAGGAAGAGAACCCCATCGACAAGATTAGACGGTTTGCACAAATTCATTTGGGAATGGTCAGAGATAACAGAAATCTTGCGGAGGTTATTCAGGTTGAGCTACGGCAAAGCTCAAAATTCATGCGGGAGTACAAAAACAGGAAGTTTATTGAGTATCTAAATATCATTTCCAAAATAATCCAGGAAGGAAAAGACCAGGGATATTTCGGATCAGATGTAATGCCGGGGATGGTAAAACGATCCTACTTCGGAGCATTAGATGAGCTTTCGACAATGTTTCTTTTTGCCCCAAAAAGTAAATATAGCATAGAGATTGCATCAAAGCAGGTGTCCGATTTTTTCCTTGCTGGGATTGTAAAAAAGGGTGCGGAGGATGATATAAAAATATCTGATTCTAAACAAGACGCAAGGGAATTGTAAAGAGTATTAAATTTAATTTTTAATCTTAAAAAAGGAGACATAAATTATGGAAATCAAAAAAGTGGGAGTAATCGGTGGAGGGGCAATGGGCGGCGGAATCGCCTATGTGCTAAGTTCTGTGGGAATCGAAACCATCGTGAAAGATATCGACCAAAAATTTGTCGATAAGGCCGTCGATGGATGCCAGAAAATCTACGATGGCCGTGTAAAAAAAGGAAAGATGACCCAAGAAGTTGCAGACAAGGGGATGGGACTGATAACGGGAACATTAACCTACGACGGCTTTGGTGATGTTGATCTTATCATTGAGGCTGTTCCTGAAGTTATGGACATCAAAAAGAAAGTCTTTGCCGATCTCGAAGAGGCGTGTCCAGAGCACACAATTTTTGCTACAAACACATCGTCGCTTTCCATCGAGGAAATTGCAAAAGCAACAAAGAGGCCGGAGAAAGTTGTTGGGCTTCACTTTTTCAATCCAGCAAATATTATGAAGCTTGTCGAGGTTATCCACTATCCCGGAACCGACAAAGAAGTCATCCAGGGTATGATGGACTTTTCGACAAAAATCAAAAAAACCGCGATTGAGGTAGGTAACTGTGCCGGATTTGCCGTAAACCGCACACTAATTCCCTACATGGGAGAGGCGATGGCCGCTCTCTTGGACACCCCCGACCTTACAAGTCAAGAAATTGACAAGGCCGCTGTGGAATTTGGGATGCCCATGGGGCCATTCACATTGACCGACCTTGTGGGAATTGACGTGGGAAACCACGCCGGTGGAACCTTGGAAGAAGCCTACGGCGAGCGCTGCAGGGTGATGCCATTGATGAAGAGAATGGCAGAAGCGGGAGTCTTGGGCCAGAAAACAAAAAAAGGTTTTTATGACTACTCAAAAGAAGGCGCACCAAACAGCGATGAGTTCCTTAAAATTTTGGAAGAGGAGCGTAAAAACGTAACGCCCACAAAGGCAAAGTTTGACTTTGTAAGGCTTATTCTGGTACAAATAAGAGAAGCCCTGATGATCGTCGAAGAGGGGTTCGCATCTCCATACGATGTAGATACAGGGATGGTCTTTGGCACGGGTTTTCCATATAAGATCGCATGGGGCCCCCTACATTACGCAGAGCTCGTCATGGGTTGGGAGGAAGTAAAGAAAAAATTTGATGAGTATGCAAAATCGATTGACAAGGTCAGGTTTACGGCACCGAAGATATTAGACGACCTTGCAGCAGGTAAGAAGAGACTTCTGAAGAGGTGCCACTACAAGGTTGACGACAATGGTGTTGCTGTCATGCTCATCGATAATCCACCTATGAACGCATTGGCAAAGCAGACAGTGCTTGACATCGAAGAAGCTTTCGATGCGGCATTTAAAGACGATAAGGTAAGGGTGATTGTTCTCACTGGGGCAGGGACTGTCTTTGGGGCTGGCGCAGACATAAAAGAAATCCAGTTTGTTGAAGACAAAAAGCAGGGCGAAGATATGACAAGAATGGGGCAAAAAGTTCTGGATAAGATTGAACAGTCATCAAAGCCGGTCATCGCCGCAATCAACGGCTATTGCTTGGGAGGCGGGCTGGAGATAGCATCGGCGTGTCACATCAGGTACGCATCCAAAAAGGCGCAGATTGGCGTCCCGGAGATAAACCTCGGAATCATCCCAGGCTTTGGCGGAACACAAAGGGTTCCCAGAATTGTTGGGCTTGCAAGGGGAATTGAGTTGGTAACAACAGGAAGATTCCTCTCGGCAGACGAGGCCTACGAGTACGGCCTTGTAACAAAGGTATCCAGTCCCGCTGATCTTCTCAAAGATGCAAAGGAACTGGCAACGCAAATAGCGGGCAAAAGCAGGGTCGCCATCACAGCTGCCATGAAGTCTGTCGTCATGGGATACATGACCACGCAGGATGAAGGACTTAAGATTGAGTCAAAAGCATTCGGGTCGCTTGTTCCCACGGAAGACAAAAAGGAAGGTATTGCGGCATTCATCGAGAAGAGGGCTCCCAACTTCAAGGACAAGTAGTCTATGTTCAGGGTTGGCTGACGAGTTTATTATAAGGTGAACTGGATGGCTAACTTTAAAAGTGAGCTTGAAGGTAAATTAAAAGGTTAATTGAAATGTTAATTTAAAAAGTGAGCTGGATGGTTAATTGGAAAGTAAACTAAAAATTGACATTGTTATTTTTAAATCAGAGAACTAAAAGGGGGGTGACGGCAGTTGTATTTTGAACTTACAGAAGAACAGACGATGATCTACGATATGACAAAAAAGTTTTCCGAAGAGGAGCTAAAACCCAGGGCGGAAGAGGTTGATCGGGATCATAAATATCCGGCAGAAAGCGTGGCCAAAATGGCGGAGTTGGGTCTTATGGGGATGGTTTTCCCTGAAGAATATGGCGGCGCTGGGATGGACTACGTCTCCTACTCCATCGCTATCGAGGAGATATCTCGACATTGCGCATCAACCGGTGTTATAATGAGTGCTCACACATCTTTGTGTGCTGCACCAATCTACTCATTTGGCACAGAAGAGCAAAAGAAGAAATTCTTGACTCCTCTTGCGCAAGGTAAGAAAATCGGTTGTTTTGGGATGACAGAGGCAGGAGCCGGGACAGATTCTGCAGGGACAAGAACTACCGCCAAGCTCGACGGTGATCACTACATTTTGAACGGCACAAAGAATTTTATCACCAACGGCAAAGAGGCGGAAATCGCTGTAGTCCTTGTAAGGACTGACGATCACAAACACAAGGGGCTTTCCATGATGATTATAGAGAAGGGGACGCCCGGTTTTTCCGTGGGAAAACTTGAGGACAAGCTGGGAATCCTCGGCTCATCGACGGTGGAGCTTGTTTTTGAGGACGTTAAGGTGCCCAAGGAAAATCTTCTTGGGAAAGAAGGGGAAGGATTTAAGATCGGGATGCACACCCTTGACGGTGGCCGCATCGGCATTGCGTCCCAGGCATTGGGAATTGCCAAGGGAAGTCTGGAGGAGAGTGTCGCGTTCGGTAAAACCAGAGAGCAGTTTGAGCAGCCGATTATTAATTTTCAGGCAATCCAGTGGATGATTGCTGATATGGCAACGCGTTTGGACGCCGCAAGGCTCTTGACATGGAGGGCGGCAAAGCTCAAAGATATGGGTGATGTAAGGTACAGCAAAGAGGCTGCCATGGCAAAACTCTTTGCGTCAGAGACCGCCATGTGGGCCGCAACAAAGGCAATCCAGATTCACGGTGGATATGGTTACACAAAAGACTATCCTGTGGAGCGTTACTTCAGAGATGCAAAGATAACCGAGATATACGAAGGTACTTCGGAGGTTCAGCGTCTTGTTATTGCGCAGAGCTTTATCAAAGGATAATTGAGAATAATAGATATTTAAAGGAGGCTAAAAGTGAACTCAGCTGTTATTATGAAGCAAGTTCCGGATACGGAGGCACAAATCAAATTGATGCCCGATGGCACGGGATACGTCAAGGAAGGGGTAAAGTTTGTGATGAATCCCTATGACGAGTATGGTGTCGAGGAGGCATTGAA
>JAUWME010000353.1 GCA_030613285.1 Candidatus Zymogenus sp.
CTTATGTTGCGTATCACTACAGCGGTGATACCTACATGGCAATGGAGAAGAATGAAGACCTGGAGTTTATCGTCCCCAAGGAGGGCTCTCCAATATGGATTGACAACTGGGTGATTCCACCGAATGCGAAGAACAATTATACCGCAGAGGTATTCATCAACTTTGTCCTAATGCCTACGAATATTGCGAAAATATCGAACTACCTCTGGTACGCAAATACGGTACCCGAATCGAGGAAATTTCTGAAGGAAGAGCTTCTTAGTTCCGAAGATATTTATATCTCGGATGATCTTCTCAATAAATGCGAGTATTATGTGCCTCTGGAGAGTAAAACTAACATTTTTATGAACAGGGTATGGTCAGAGCTCAAAAGATAAAGAAGAAGAGATCACTTAAGTACGATTTTTTCCTCATAATGGTATTTCTTGCCATACTTCCCATGGTGATTTTTCTATATCTCGATATATTTACCACAAGAGCGAAGTATAAAAGAGAAGTAGTTCAAGTTCTTATCAGTACGTCCGCCCATGTAAAGGAAGAACTCAACAGGTTGTTCACAGAGCGTTATAACAACCTGAATATCCTTGCAAGAAGCCCTATCTTAATATCATCAAAATATAGCAACGAAGAGAAGATTGCAGAAATGCAAAAGGTGCAGGATTTTCACGGCTATTTTGATGATATCACATTAATAAATTCTTCTGGAAACGTCGTCGGTTCCACAACATATTCTTTCGATTCAGACCTCAGCAAGACACGCTGGTTCAAAGACGCCATAAACGGAAAATCGGTGATTTCCCCTCCATATCTGATTTCTAATGGGAATAGACTGATCATCGCCTTTTTTCAACCCGTCTTTGAAAATGAGAAGGTAATTGGCGTTTTGATGGCAAGGATGGACATTGATAAATTGTGGAAAATTACAAATACCGAAACATTGAGATGGGGCGAATACGGCCATATAGTCGTATTAGATAAATTCAATAGAATTGTATCTCACCGCGATAAAGCGATGATATATGAAACACTTGAAAGGAGTGGTTATGGGCAGACTATTGAATTTACCGATAACTTGGGAATCGATTATGTGGGCGGGATGACGGTTTTAGATAGAATTCCAGGAGTTATATCAAGTCCCTATTTTATACTTGCGATTCAGGCAAAAAACGAGGCCTTTGCCTTTTCCAACTATATGATAATCAGGGATCTTCTCCAGCTTACGGCGGCGATATCTTTCATTATACTTTTGAGCCTCTATTTTTCTAATAGGCTTTCGCGTCCCATAGAAAAAATTATTGTGGGAACGAAGTCCATTTCGAATGGACGATTCGGCGATACCATCGAGATTGACAGCTGGGAGGAATTAGACAGCATTGCAGAGGCTTTTAACAGGATGAGCCTTGCATTAAATGAAAATACTGAAAAGCTTGTTCAGTCGGAAAAAAGATACAGGACACTGGTGGAGGATATCGATGATGGGTATTTCCTTATCGAAAACAGAAAGATAGCCTATTTCAACGAGGCCGTCGCCCGTCTTACCGGTTTTGATACTGATGAAGCTATTGGCAAAGATATACTTGATTTTTTTTCTGATGAGATAAAACCCTTAATTGAGGAGAAGTACAGTGCTGTAGTTGATAAAAAAGAAGAGCTCTACAGAATTGAAGTGCCGTTTATTAAAAAGGACGGTGATGAGATCTACGTGGAATTAAGGCCAAAGCTCATCTGGAGCGAAGAGGAGGAGATTATAGCGGGGATAATGGTCGATATTTCCGCCAGAAAGAAGAGAGAGGAGATTGAAAGGGAGTATCAATCGACTCTTGAGAGGGAGGTGCGAAACAAAACAAAAGAGCTTTCCGAATCGGAAGAAAAATACCGTATGTTGTTTGAAAACGTCAATGAGGCGATATTCGTGGTTCAGGATGGATTAATTGCATTTCTAAATCCAAAGACCCTAAAGTTGACGGGATATTTAGAAGAGGAACTTATTGGCAAACCTTTCCTTGAGCTTGTTTACTCCGAGGATCGGGATCTCATGATTGAAAGATACATAAAGCTATATAGGGGGGAAAGTCTTTCTTACCCGTATACCTTTAGAATAGTTGATAAAGGGGAAAAATTAATTTGGGTTGAGGGTCTGGGAGTGACGATAAAATGGGAGGGGAAGATGGCAAATCTGGCCATCATAAATGACGTTACCGAGCGGATGTTGGCGGAGGAGGCCCTTAAGGAATCGGAAGAGAAATACAGAACCCTTTTTGAAACATCCAAGGACGTCATCTATATTGCTACGGTAAAGGGGGAATTTATTGATATAAATCCGGTAGCGGAAGAATTCTTTGGATATACAAGGGATGAGTTCCTTGTGATGGATACCAGGGAGCTTTATGTAAATTCTGAAGAGCGAAGGAGGTTCCAAAAGGATATCGAGAAAGAGGGTTTTGTCAGAGACTACGAGTTAATATTGAAGAAAAAGGACGGAACCATCTTGGAGTGTATCGAAACAGCGACAGTGGAGAGGGATGATCAAGGTAATATCACGGGCTACCGCGGGATGATCAAAGACATCACGGAAAGAAAGAGGTTGGAGACTTTAATCATCAATTCGAGAAACCAGATGAGAGCTGCCTTTGATGCCGTTTCGGAGCGGATGTTTGTGGTGGATGATGAGTATCGATTGAAATTTGCAAACAGGACAATATATAAAGAGCTGAACCTTGAATACGGTGGAGTTCTTAACTCAAAGTGTTATAACCTTATTAATAATGAAGACGAGCCTTGCACGGGGTGTCCTCTCAAGATTAGCATTGTGGATAAGGAGGGGAGGAGCGCTGAGGTTTTCATCGACAGTAATGGTGAAGGGGAGAATAGATATTTTGCCGTGTCAGTGTATCCAATAAAATCTGAAGGGGATATTTACAACTATCTGGTGTATTCCAGAGATGTTACTGAGGAGAAGAGGATGACGGAAAAGCTCATCCAGCAAGATCGCCACGCTTCTTTGGGGCAACTCTCTGCCGGGGTGGCACATGAGATAAATAACCCACTGACCGCCATTTTGGGATACACGCAGCTTATGCTCAAGGATGTCGATAAAGAAAGAAGAGAGTATAGTGACCTGAAAATTATTGAAGAGCAGGTGCTCAACTGTAAGACCATATTGGATGATCTGCTTATATTTTCGAGAACGAAGGTGGATAAGAAGGAATATTTTATGTTTAAAGATGTTCTTGACAACGTTATTTTGCTTAACAAAATGGATCTGAGGAAGAAAAGTATAAAATTGGTAAAGAAGTTTAAACATAGCGTTCCCACTTTTTTTGGCGATCAGATAAAGATAACCCAGGTATTTCTAAACATATTTCAAAACTCAATATATGCAGTTAAAAATGGGGGAAACATTACGATTGAAACATCCTGGGATGAGAATAATAACAGCGCTATGATAACTTTTACAGATGATGGTCCGGGAATAACTGAAGAAGACAAGAGGAGAATATTTGACCCCT
>JAUWME010000268.1 GCA_030613285.1 Candidatus Zymogenus sp.
AATCTTCTTCTCGACTTTTTTGGTGGAGATAATCTCCGCTATCCTTGAATTGACCTCGGAGGTAACAAGGATTTCTCCCGGACCCGCCTTATCCACAAGGCGTGAAGCGAGATTTACCGCATCACCAATGGCCGTATACTCCATCCTTTTTGGCGAGCCGATATTCCCCACAGTAACCTCTCCAAGGTCCACCCCAATCCCAAGCTCCAGGACAACCTGCTCCCTCTCTTTGCGCCGTTTGTTTATCTCCAAAACTTTTACCTGCATTTTCTTTGCGGCATTGACAGCCCTCAAGGGATCATCCCTGCTTGGTATTGGAGCGCCAAAAAGAGCCATAATCCCATCGCCCATATATTTATCGAGAGTACCGTCAAAAGAGAAGATAACATCGGTTAGAGCAGAAAAATATTCGTTCAAAAGCTTGACCACATCATGGGGAGCCATGCCGTCGGTCGTTTGAGTAAAATCTCTGAGATCACAAAAGAGTACTGCTACCTCAAGGTTCTCCCCTCCAAGCTTCACCTTTTCAGGATCGGACATGATTTTGTCCACAAGCGCTTGCGACAGGAATCTTCCGTAGGCCTCCCTTGTGTTTGCAGCCCTTCTGCTCTCATCGATCATAATGCTGTTTTGAATGGCCATTGAAAGCTGTGATGAAAATGTCTCCAGAAGTCTGAGGTCTTCCGTTGAATAGAGATCCCCCTTTTCTTTTCCAGAAAGCCCCATTATCCCTACAATCCCATCCCGACCTTTAAGCGTCAACATCAGTTGTAAATCATCACCCCTTCTCTCCAACGGATTTGGCTCAAGCTTTACCACAGTTGTGGAATCATCGATATATTCCCTCACCCAACTCAAAGATGGAAATATCATCTCTTTTTGTATAGACATCCCGTGGGTCACCTTGACTCGAAAAGCCTGCCTGGGTTGATCATACAGAGAAATAATACTCCTCTTTATACCCATAACCTTGTGCAGGGCATCAAGTGACGTCCTTAAAAGTATTTCCAAGTCAATAATAGAAAGTAGATTTCGACTGTAATCCGAGATTGCCCTCAGATGGGTAAACTTCTCCCTGAAGAGAAATCTGTCCACAGTGTTCTGCAGCCTCTTCCTAAACGGCTCGTAAAGAGCACCCACAATGATAACGGGGATTAAGGCAGTCCATGTGTGGCTGATGGGCGATTCTATTCCAAAGAAATCTCGCATTATCAACACAAGAACGATATAAACCCCCACAAGAGAAAAGACCAAAAGGGTATAGACAATTATCCTGTTTAGCAGGGCATCTATATCCATCAGGCGAACTTCCGTGACTGCAAAAGTCATCGAAACAGGAAAAAGCAATGATATAAATAGAAAGAGATTGTAGCTCCCGTAATAAAGCGCTGCAATGCCAACAAATTTAAGGAAAATAAAAAACAATATCAGGGGAACGGCCCCCAGGGCAATGCCGAGAAAGAACCACTTCACCTGATTGCCCACCGTCTTTGATGTGGATAAATAAAAGGACCTCAAAAGGAAAAAAATCCCCAGTCCAAAATAAAGGACAAAGACTCCCGTAAAGATGGGAAATGTAGCAAATTTTACAGGCACAACCGCCTGAACAGGTTTAAGAACGTAGAGGCAGGCAAAATATGACGAGACAATAGCGGCTGCTACTGCCGGAAGATAAAAAAGGAGACCAAGGGCCTTTGTTACTTTTCTCTTTTTCGGGAAAATATACGTTAAATGAAGAAATAGAGGAGATATAGCAATTCCTGTGGTTATAATGAGAACAACAAAAAATGGACGAAATATTGTGACTTCCTTAAACAGAAACAAAAAAACGAAAAGAGCAATAAAAATCGATATAAGAAAGAGGAGGGTTATGGTACTTTCAAATTCTTTTTCTATTAAAATAACGAGCAAAAAACCGATCAGCAGAATAAATACTATTGCCACCATAAGATGTAATGGCTTGAAAGGAGCCTCCTCAACCACTACAATAATGTCCTTGAAACCACCCTCCCTTAACACTTTTATCTTAACCCCATCGCCGATATCAGAGCGCATAACTTGCTTTTCAAGATCGAAGAAGTGAGATAGCTTCTTGTCCCCCCATTCGACAATAACATCTCCCACCGCAAGCCCAAAAATCTCTGAAGCTCCACCCGCCTTTACATCAACAATGGATAGGTCTTCACCAACAGCAACGCCAATATACGGTCGGGAATGAAAGAGAATAATCCCGATTGTCAGAGAAAAGACGAAGAAGACACAACAAGCCGCAAAAAGATATGATTTATTTTCCTTGCTAAGGGTTTTAAAAAAACCCGCTTTGAGTTTTCTCTTTTTTAGCTTTTTTTGAATGAAACTCTTCAATTTTCTTAAGGAAGTAAGTGGACGAGAATCATGATATTCATTCATCTTGTTTTTCATTAAAGACATCCACTAAAAAAATTCTATTGAGAAAAAGCCGAAAGCATCCAAAACTAACTATCAGTTTATTAGTCTACCACAAACTGATATCCATGTCAAAGAACCAGAGTGAAGATTTTAGCTGCAATATGATTTTGTCTCTCTTTTTTATGATGCAATTATGTCATCCCTTTTTAAATTATTACTCTTTTTCATTTTTATCCCCTTATAGTTTTTTATTAATCCCTTTTTCTTATTTTTTTAACTGTTCAATTTCTATATTCTCTAAACTGCTACTTTTTTATTTCTAACGCATAAATATATGGACCCCTATGAAGCCTTCTCGTAAAATCATTAAGCCTTTTTGTAAAAAAAACTCTCCCAGTTACAAAATATATAACATCATCAACAACAACGATGGAGGAAACTATAGGCTCTTTCACTTTATATCTCCACCTTATGAAACCATTACTGATGGAGATAGCATACAAATAGTTATCATAGCTTCCAACATAGACCACGTCATCAACTACTGTGGGAGGAGAAAATATAGCACCTTCTGTTTCAAAGCGCCATTTTAATTCGCCAGTATCAGCATCAATGGAATAAAGATATTTATCTGTACATCCCACATAGACACCGCCATCAACCACAATTGGAGAAGCAAAATTAACTACTCCCGTCTCAAAACGCCACTTTAATTCGCCGGTATCGGCATTAATGGCATAAAGATGATGATCCCAACTCCCCACATAGACCACACCATCAGCCACTGCAGGAGTTGAAATTACCCAACTTAACGTCGGATAATTTACCATCGGATATTTCCATTTCAGCTCGCCGCTATCTGCAACAATGGCATACAGATTGTTACTCCTTCTTCCAATATAAACCACACCATCGGCAACTGCAGGTCTGGTAGGTGCTATTTCAATTCTATAGCTCCACTTTAACTCACCACTTTCTGCATCTACAGCGTAAAGCATCTCGTTCGTGTTCCCAACATAAACTACTCCGTCAACTACTACTGGAGAACCAAATCCTGATATCGAGCTACCTGTCTCAAAGTACCACTTTAACTTACCAGTTGCTGCATCTATAGCATAAAGCCGACCATCAACATCACAACCATTGCAAATCCCTCCCACATAGACCACACCATTAGCCACTGTAGAATTAATAAAAATAATCCCACGTTCGTAATATTTCCATATCAGCTTACCAGTATCATTATCTATGGCCTTCAAATATCCTACTTGGCCTCCCAAATAAACTACTCCATCAACCACCGTGGGAGAGTAATAACCCCAAAAACCGGTTTTGTAGCGCCACTTTAAGGTAACAGGAACGTTTTTGTTTTCATCCGTGCCGCATCCAGAAAGTAGCGTAGCTGCCAATGATGCCAATGAAATTATAATTGCAATTGTTAGAAACTTTTTCATAGCTCACCTTTTAGTTTTGTGGTCAGTTTTCATAACTTGGTTATCCTAAAAAACTTATTTCTAAAACAAATTGAGCGTTTTACCCGCCAAAAAGAAGAAATATCATTACACTAATATAGTTAAATTATTTTATAACTTAACAATTTTATAAATTCTACCAAAACAACTACTATTGTCAAGGAATAGTTTTAAGATATTAAAAAACATCAATGCACACGCCATTATCATAGCTTGCTGTCGTATTTGGCAAAAGGTATTTTTCTTCTCTTTTCAATATTACAGTACTTTTAGAAATAGCTAAATCTCCTCAACTCCTGAAGACCTCATAAGACATTACAATCACTGACAATCAGGATGAAATTGGATATTCTTTTGTAGGATAAGATGAACAAAATGACTGATTATTTGACTATAGAGGAGCTTTGTGATAAGCTATTTGAAAAAATAGGCAATCATTACATTGCGCCCGTAGCTCAGGGGATAGAGCTCAGCGCTCCGGACGCTGGTGCCGCAGGTTCGATTCCTGCCGGGCGCACCAATTCTATTCAT
>JAUWME010000288.1 GCA_030613285.1 Candidatus Zymogenus sp.
GTTGATGATATAAAAATCCCCATCTTTCTTTGCAGATGTTCTTAACCCTGCTACGTCAGATCCCGCATCCGGCTCTGTTACTGCAATGGCAGTTACCACATCTCCCATGATGGCAGGCTGCAGATATGTCTCCTTTAAGTACTCACTGCCATATTCACTGATGGCGGGGGTTGCCATATTGGTTTGAACGGCGATCCCCATAGCAACTCCCATGCTCTGAATGTGTCCAAGTTCCTCAAGAAACACCGTCTCGTACCAGTAGTCGAGCTCCTGACCGCCGTACTTCTGATCGTAGCGGATACCCAAAAGACCTAACTTCCCAAGCTTTTTGAAGAGGTCGTGGAGGGGGGCGGTGGTTTCTTCCCATTCGTCCACGTTGGGATTAATCTCCTTATTCACAAAATCCCTGATGGTACGGCGAAGCATCTCGTGCTCCTCGCTAAAGTAGATTGAGTTCGGGGTTTGTGTGTTTTGACTGCTCATCTATTCACTCCTTATGTTAGTTTGTAACGTACTCAACAATATTTTGAAACTTTAGAATTTCTTTTTGTATGTCCTCTCTTGCTTTTTATTAGGATGGTCACCTCACGTGAAGCGACTTGCTTGGGCATTAGTTCCCCTTCAAGAAAATTGGCCTACTATCTCTATACTTCAAAAAGGGAAAATAGTCAAATCTTTATTGCGGTAGTGATTTTTTACAATCAAGCCGCAATGAAAAAAGTAGGCGCAAATGTTTATTGAGACACTGCGAAAAATAGAAACGCTTTTTTTATGATTTCGAGTGAAATAAGACAACTTCAATTGAATATATGTAGAGGCAGTAGCCCAAAACAACGAGATCGAGAAATCTTGCAGGGGTGAATTGTGCAGGACTTTTGTGGCAGGTCTATTTTGTATGTGGAGATGATAGCTAAAAACGACGAGTTCAAACAATCTTACAGGGGGAGTACAGTACTTTTTAATTTTTAAGGCAGGGGCAGTTTAAATTGAGACACCTTCATCAAAGAGGTGCCTTACGTCATCAATCATAATGACAAATTTTTTGTTGCCGTTGTCTTCTATGTAAAAATATTGTTCCCCGTTTTTCCTTGAGGCGATGTGCTCCGTCCACGAGCCAACTTCTCTGATGTGAATATCTGGGATTTTTGCAAGGAGTTCATGGCCTTTTGGGGAGCAGTGAAAGTGGGCGTGTCCGTGTCCGTCTCCATGTCCAATAAAGGTCTGGAGGTGGTCTCCGCCAGTGTGCTCATAAAAAACACATTCCCCAAAATCGACATTGAGGATCTTTCTGACCAGTCTTCTCAACTCGTCAAATTCCATGTTGATATCATTTGGGATATCGGCCATGGTGGGGCAGTGTTGTTTTGGAATAATAAGAATGTCAGAGGTGCTTTTGGATGGCAATAGATAAAAATTGTAGGTATCGAAAAGTATTTCCTCAGGCTTTGGACTGCAGAGAGGACAAGTTTGATTACTATTGCTCATTTGAAACTAAAATTGATAATTGAAATGGAAAATGTGTAAGTTAAGCAAAATAACAGTTTTTCTAATCACTTAACTTCGAAGTATTTTGCGATACAGCATCTTATTTGAAATGTCAAATAGTTTTAGCTACTATTGTTGTTTTACGCTACTTTCCCAGTAGCTCTAAATTTTCACCTCTAATTAGTAATTTCTCCAGCACCCCAGCAACCCCTACAACCCATTAATGATGGGGAGCAATAATCTCTGTTCTCATTTATCCAGCAACCCCAGCAGCAGATATTTTTATGCAGTTTCTCTAAGTTTTTCCTCGATGCTTTCTTCTAACTCATTTTCCACTTGGACGAGACTGATAAACACTCCCTGGCCCGTGGCGCCGTCGAAGGCATCGCCGCGGTAGAGGATAATCAATCTTCCACCAGAAGGTATGACGGGTGTGTTGGAGAGGAGGTTTTCCATGTTGGGAAAGAGGTCCCGCGATTTCTTGATTACTCTGGTTATCATATGTGTGGAGACACCCTCTTCCCGAAGCTTCAGGATGGTTTTTATGCCGACAAGGTCCTGAAAGGAATAGAGGGTCTGTTTGCCAGTGCCACTGCCTGATGCTTTCAGGAGGTTTTTCCTCCAATAATAAAGTTGTTGGCGTGTGATGTCAAAAAGCTCCATTACGAAGCTGGCGGCGTATGTTCGTTCTCTAAAATCTTTTTGAATGCTGTCGGTTTCGTTTTTCACCGGTTTCTACCTCCATTTTTATAGCACACTGAGAAAATATGTTATTTTTGAGAGAAAGTCAAGTAAAAAATTAAATTAGTTTATTTAGACTTTTATAAAATAGAATAGATGTATAATTTCGTTTTATTGTAAGAGTTATTATCAATTGAACCCCCAGAATTTATTGCAAAAAACACATATTTGATGCGAACTACTTATTTATTGGTGGCGCAGTGTGGAGGAGAAAGCTCTCATGTACAAGGAAGTTCTTGGTGTTGTCGATTACGTCCTTCTGATAGCATATAAAAGTGTGTTGATGTTTTAACAGGACAAAATCTTTGGAACCAGGAATGTAAGTGCTCCAGACGCTCACCGTTCCGTCGTCATCGCCCGGGATTTGATGAGAATATCCTTCTGTATCCCCTTTGCCACCGGCAATTATTCCAAAAGGGATGTCGGGGGTTCCCCCGCAAAGCTCTTTCAAATATTCTTCTCCTTTGGATAGTTCCATGCCGCTTGGGCCGAGGAGCGTTTTGGAGAAAGGGAGGTCGCTGAAGAACTCCGCCCTTATGGATCCCCGGTTGGGCGGGGCGATCATAACCATACGAATGGCGTGTTTTGGCTGATACTTGTTAAGATAACAGCGCGATACCAACCCCCCCATACTGTATGTGACGAGATAAATCTCGTATTTTTCTTTAATCATCTTCGTTCTTGAAACGATTGCGTTGTTTAAAAAGTCCGCATTCTCTTCAAGGCTCTTCTCCACGCTGGGATAGGTCTCGTTGATGACTTGGTATCCTTCAAGGATTAGCTCTTTTTCGAGAAAACGCATGGAGTGTTTTGTCCTCATGTAGCCGTGGACTAAAACGACTACCTTTGTAATTTCACTGTCCGTTTTATCTCCTGTTGAGGAGCAAGTTATCCCAAAGAAAATCTGTGAGGAGATAAGCATTGTAAACAGAAACCATTTTTTCATCTTTAATCAACCGAAATCTTGAGTTATAAATAGAATTGGCATCGATCCCACAAAGCAATTAGCTATTTTAATACGTTTCTTTCGATGTGTCAAATATTCTTGAAATTATCTTGAAATAAAAAGGAGTTAATGATAAGTTGTTTTAATGTCTTTTTAAAAGGAGGTTGGTTTGTTCTTTCCACGTACACGAATGAGACGCCTGAGGGTAAAAGAGGGCCTTAGAGATATGTTGGTTGAGACCAGACTTGATGTGAAGGATTTTATATATCCGATGTTTGTGGTTCACGGGAAGAACAAAAGGGAAGAAATCTCTTCGATACCGGGAAGCTATCATCTATCCCTCGACCACCTTGTGAAAGAAGCCAAAAAGATTTATGAATTGGGAATTCCCGCTATAATCCTTTTTGGTATTCCAAAAAACAAGGACGATGTGGGAAGCGAGGCCTACGACAAAGACGGGATAGTTCAACGCTCCGTAAGCGCACTAAAAAACAGCATTCCAGACCTTGTGGTTATAACAGATGTCTGTCTTTGTGAATTTACCAGCCATGGTCACTGCGGCGTCGTGGCAAACGGAGAGATAAAAAACGATCCAACCCTTGATCTTCTCACAAAGATGGCTATTTCTCACGCCCGTGCCGGGGCGGACATTGTAGCTCCGTCGGACATGATGGACGGGCGTGTGGGGGCGATAAGGGAAGGGTTGGAAAGGGAGGGGTTTAAGAATACCTCTATTATGTCGTATGCCGCCAAGTTTGCTTCGGCCTTTTACGGCCCGTTCAGAGATGCGGTGGATTCCACCCCTGCCTTCGGTGACAGCCGCTCATATCAGATGCAGGGTCCCAACGCAAGGGAGGCAATGAGGGAAGTTGCCCTGGACATCGAAGAGGGGGCGGATATTGTTATGATAAAGCCGGCTCTCTCATATCTCGATATTATATTTAGGGTAAGAGAGCGCTTTGATGTTCCCATTGCCGCATATAACGTCAGCGGGGAGTTTTCTATGGTGAAGTCC
>JAUWME010000519.1 GCA_030613285.1 Candidatus Zymogenus sp.
TACCCAAAGATGGGGCTTGATAAACTCCTCACCATGAAATTTGATTCCGAGAGTAAAATCAAGACCATTAAGATACCCATCCTCTTTATCCACGGCGACACCGACGACATCATAGACTATGGCCTTGGCAGAAGACTCTTCAAAGCCGCCAACGAGCCAAAGATTTTCTACACCATCAAGGGGGCGATGCACAACGACACCTTCGATGTGGGTGGTGACGAATACTTTGAAACCTTTGTTGGCTTTATAAAAAAATATGTGAAATAGTTGAGATGGGAAGGGCATCTGTTGCCAACCTCCCGCTTTTGTTTAAGATATTGTTTAAGGTTTGAAAAAGCAAAACTATTTTCCGTTAAACTTTTGTCTTGAAAATTTCCCTTAAATAGAATATGAGTATAGAGAAATATAATAATTTTGGAGGCTTACATGAAGGTGATAAAGTGGATTTTAGGAATTGTTTTTCTACTTTTTGTTATAGTCGCAATTGTTGGCTACGGTTACATGAGGGCAACACTCCCAGACTACGATGGAGAGGTCGTTGTCAGCGGGATAGATTCTGACGTTACCATTATCCGGGATAACTACGCAATGCCCCACATCTATGCCGATTCTGACAATGATGCCTACTTTGCCCTGGGCTACGCCATGGCCCAAGACAGGCTGTTTCAGATAGATATGATAAGGCGGGTTACAACTGGAAGGCTTTCTGAAATTTTGGGGGAGGCGCTGGTGCCCGTGGATAAGCTTTTTAGGACGCTTACCGCACGAAAATCCCAGAAGGAGATTGTACAGGGGTTTCCTCCTGAGGTCTTGTCGGCCATGGAGGCATTTGCTGAAGGTGTAAACTACTATATTGACAATGGAGACGGGCCGTTACCCATTGAGTTTAAAATGTTGGGGTATAAGCCCGATCCGTGGAAGGCTGAGGACTCTGCCAGTGTGTACTATTTTTTGGCGTGGCAATTCAACACGACATTTTCTAAGGAGATGTTAAGGGCCACAATAAACGATAAGCTGGGGAGCGAACTTGCAGATGAGATATTTGTGGTTTACCCCAAGAGCGCTCCCACTGTTATTGAAAACAAGTCGCCACTAAAAGTTGGAAATCATATAGAGTTTATGAATACCCTAAACCTTGCCCGTGAGATCATGGGTGTTGAAGGCGGTGGCGTAAGCAACAACTGGGTGATATCAGCCGAGAAGTCAAAGACCGGAATGCCGCTTCTTGCCAACGACCCCCACGTGGGCCACGGCGCTCCGGGAGTTTGGTATGAGGCGCACCTGACAACGCCAACCCTCAACGTCACAGGTGCCATGCTTCCGGGAATTCCCTTTGTTTTTGTGGGAACAAACGAAAATGTAGCGTGGGGTGGCACAGTCGGCATGGTGGATGATTCCGACTACTACTTGGAAAAGTTAGATCCCAACAATCCAAACCTCTACCTTTACAAGGGGAAATGGGAGGAGATGGAGATAAGAGAGGAGACAATCAAGGTTAAGGGTGCTGATGATGTCACTTTTAAAATTCGGATCACACGCCACGGCCCTGTCATCGATGATGTAAACAAATACGATGAGCCTAAAGAGCACGCCCTTTCGATGCGATGGGTCGCTTCGGAAAAGACAGACGCCATTGCAGCCCTCTATTATGCAAACAGGGCAAAGAACATCGATGAATTTGAAGCTAAGGTGGAACTCTTTCATTGTCCTGGGATAAATCTGGTTTATGCCGATGATCAAGGTAACATTGGTTACTGGCTGGCGGCGGGGCTTCCCATCAGGAGGGGATTTGACGGCTCTGTTCCTGTGCCCGGCTGGGCCGGCAAATATGAATGGCAGGGATATGTTCCCACAGAAGAACAACCCCACTTGAGAAACCC
>JAUWME010000303.1 GCA_030613285.1 Candidatus Zymogenus sp.
CTTATGTCAAAATCGTAAAAATAAAGGGTGAGTTCGTCTGGCACCGGCACGATGCCGAAGACGAGATGTTCTTCATCGTCAAAGGAAATCTTGTAATAAAAATAAGGGATACAAAAGAGCGGGAGATTACCCTCTCCGAGAATGAGTTTGTCATAATCCCCAAGGGCGTTGAACACATGCCCGTTGCTGAAGATGAAGTTTGGCTTATGGTTATCGAGCCGAAAACGACCATAAATACAGGGAACGTAACCGATGATCGAACCGTTGAGGAGCCGGAGTGGATTTGAAAGACTGCTGAAATACCTGAGATTGTCTTGGTATGTTTTTTTTGTTGTTAGGCTAAAAAATTGCGGGCAATATTTTTTTAGAGACACGAATATTGTAATTGCCTTTTTCGCTACACAAAAAAAGGGGCTAACAAAAGTGTTAGCCCCTAATATATTTGGCGTCCCCAAGGGGATTTGAACCCCTGTCGCCGGCGTGAAAGGCCGGTATCCTAGGCCAGGCTAGACGATGGGGACGCATTTTATTTTATATTTTCAATTCAAATTGAAATCTATATCAAAATATCAATTACTCCAACCGACCTATCAACCAATTAGTAATCTATGATTATACCAAAAAAATATGGAAATAGCAATCTTTTTTTTAAAAAACTTGTTGATTGAACCTCTTTTTCAAGAGGTGGAAGGTAGTACTCTGGAGCAATACAATCGGTGGCCTTGTCTATTTTTTTCAATTGCAGAAATTGTTTTTTAAAAAAACCGAGTCGGAGATGCGATGACCATTCAGACTCACTTATTTTGTAGTCAACTTCCACTTTTGAGGTCTTTTGCTTTTCCTATTGGCTCAAAATCTATTTCGAAAACACACGCCGGATCATCACAAGCCATACACATCACTTCCTTTACGCTTGTTGTGTACCCCGTAGCTAACTGGACAGCGCCTATCAACCCCCCTCGATAAACGTGACAAACTGGTTTTTTCTGGCCAGTCCTTCCCCAACAACTATCGCCCGTCCTGTCTGTAAACCGCCAGACACCCTTATCATCATCTTGTTGAAACAATATTGCTTCCAGTTCCCTATCGCCGGGAAAAACGTCCATTAAATCATCCGCCACTGCTTTTAGTACAGCTCCGGCGCGCCATCGAAAGCCGGGCAGCTTTTTCAGAACGAGCAAGCTTGTCTTCATCGCGGGCCCGAGGCTTTCAAAACCTATTTGGGCAGTCTTAATACCAATATCTACAAGTTGCGCCCTTCCTCCCCCTGCTTCCTCAATGGCCCGAAAAATAGTCGAATAGTAAATAGCTTTAATTTCAAGATCTGTGTTTGCAGGTGGCCAATTATTTTCATCATGGTACTTTTCCATTTCGGGAAGAATAGAGGTGGCCCTGTTAATAACAGATTTAAAACCATCTTCTCCAAGCAGTTGCTTGGATGCAGTAAGGGCTTGAAAGATATAAAAATTTGGAAGCATTCTTTTTGGATCTGTATGAAAACCCAGTCTCTCTAATGTCATACTAATATTGTACCTCCGGTAGCAAAATAAGTTTGGACAAAAAAATATCACGAAATATACAAAATATTAAATGATACAAAAAAAGATAGTTTATGTTACATAAATATATATTGCAAACTCAGTACTGTCAAGTTTTTTGTGCATTTTTTTATTTTCCAGCTCCTTAGTGAAAGGGGGGTTCCTGCACGCTTTTTGCCAACCACCCTTTTTGTTCTCATCCTGCCAATATATTGTCCTTTGGGAGAAAACGGTTTAGTTGATAAAAAAAAGATAATAGGTTATAATCAGTGTAATCACTTCTCATTTTCATGGGAGAGTTAATGATGAACTCCAAGGAATTTCAGATCATCAATTCATTGAACGACGCCATCGTTTTGATCGATGCAAACAGAAAAATAATCCACCTAAACACCAAGGCTGAAGAGATTACGGGCTTTACAACCAAAGAGGCCAAGGGCAAATCCTGTTTTGACGTGTTAAATATCGAACTGTGCAAGAATGGATGTCCCATTGATGAGGTGGTTTCTGAAGAGCAATGTTTAAATAACTTCGACGTAAATCTTAAAAGCAGAGATGGTAAATCCATTCAAATCTGCCTTAACACCACCCCCTTGAGAGATGCCAGCGGCGCAATCATCGGAATTATTGATAATATCAGGGTCATAGATCATGTCAAGACGATTATTGCTGACCTTGATGATGAGAAGATGCGTATTGAAGCGATCCTCAACAGCCTTGATGAGGGGGTTTACACCATCAACACCGAATGGGAAATCACAAGTTTAAACAAAACTGCCGAGAGGATCACAGGTTTTTCCGAAAAAGAAGTGATAGGAAAAGTATGCAGTGACGTATTTGCTACCTCCCTCTGTCGGAACAGTTGTCCATTAAAAAGACTATTGACAGACAAAGAGAGCATAAGAAACGTAAATTCATCCCTGACAGGAAAGAACGGGAAGGACATTCCGATAATTTTAAACATGGCGCTTTTTACAGACAAACATCAGAACGTCCTGGGCGGCGTTACCTCCTTCTGGGATGTAAAGACTCTTGAGGCCCAGGTGAAAAGCCACACAAGGATGAGGCCGACCCACGGAATAGTGGGCGATAGCCCGAAGATAGAAAGTCTCTTGGATCTTATTGCCACCGCAGCAAAGAGCAACGTAAACGTCCTTGTAACTGGCGAGAGCGGGACAGGGAAAAATCTCGTTGCTAAGGCCATTCACTTTTCCGGAGCAAGAAAAGACGGCCCCTTTATCAAAGTAAACATGAGCGCCATCCCTGAGACCTTAATCGAGAGCGAGCTTTATGGCCACGTCAAGGGCGCCTTTACGGGAGCCGACAGAAACAATATGGGCAAATTTGAGATTGCCCAAGGAGGGACACTCTTTTTGGATGAAATATCCGAAATGTCCATTCACGCCCAGGCGAAGCTCTTGCAAGTGATTCAGGACAAGGAGTTCTATCCCGTGGGGGGAAACGTTGTAAGGAATGCTGATGTCAGGATAATCGCCGCCACAAACACAAATCTCTATCAAGAGATAGCCGAAAAACGATTTCGAGAAGACCTCTATTTTAGGCTTAATGTATTTCCCATTGCCATCCCACCCTTAAGAGACAGGATTGAGGATCTCCCCATTATAATACATCACATTCTGGAAAAGCTGTTAATCCTTTATGGTAACAAGCAACTCTCCATCTCCCCCGGACTATTAGAAACACTATGTCAATATAACTGGCCCGGAAACATTCGGGAGCTTGAAAATGTCTTAGAATACGGCTTTCTCTGCACTGATGGAAACGTTATCACCAATGAAAGCGTAGCCAACGTCCTTGGGGGAGGAGCGGCAGCAATCGAGGAGACTCAAAACATGACGATGGAATCCCCTGAAACAATGAGGACAAACAAAGAGAGGGAACAACTACTAAAAATCCTATCTGATACGGGGTGGAACAAAAAGGAGACGTCAAAGGTTCTGGGAGTGGACAGGACAACACTTTGGAGAAGGATGAAGAAGTACGGAATTTGAGGGATGCAAACACTAATTCCACACCTTCTCTTGCTTTGTTAAAACGGTTGTTATTTCCACTTGCTTGCAGGGATATTAAAAATGGGGTGAGAGGAAGTACCTATAGAAACCCATTTAAGTTCTCTTTTTGCTTGCTCTTTTCATAATATTTTTTATGATATTAAAGTAATCGAACCAACTATTTTTTTTAAAAGGAAGGAAAATGGCCGATTTTAGCGATGAAATAGAAAGGAGGAAAATCAACCAGCATAACGTCTTTTTGTTCTCCCTTTTTGCTGGCATGGTCGAGATGAGTCTTGTAAATCAGGGAATTGTGAACGAAGTTACTAAGGTGATTGCTGATAATCTCATCAAATACTATGAGGCCTTAGGTGAAGGGCCAAACATCATCACCGACAGCAAAGATGGTAACGAAAGCACACTCGACAATATTAAATCCATTTTTGATTTTTTCAACAACGAACTTAATCTCGTAAAAGAATATAG
>JAUWME010000096.1 GCA_030613285.1 Candidatus Zymogenus sp.
AGGACAAACCAACATGGCACTAAAAAAATTAGAGGGTAAACAACTCAATGACTTCCTAATAAAAAACTGGATGACCCACGATGCCCTCTGGTACACGGAGGCAGCAACAAAATTCGGAATGGCAGAGGCCAGCCCCATGAACCTCAGGGTCTGCAGGACACTGGGGAAGATAGAATTCAAGCGTTACATAAAGGCGGCGGGTGCCGTCCTCCCAACGAACATGAAGGAATTGCAGGTAATTTGTGAGGAAGGAATGGAACTCTTTATTCCAGCGTTTATGGATTTCTCCTTTGCCTATAATGATGACGACACGATTGTTGCAACAATCACAGACTGCTTTGCATTTAATGGAATGACAAAGGCCGGGGCAATAGGTGAATACGAATGCGGTATCTTTGAACGGATTGAGGGGTGGTTTGACGCAATGGGCGTGAAATACACCCGCACCCCCGATCTCTCCCGATGCCTCAAATATAAGGGTGAAGAGTGCGTAATCACAATAAAATTTAAATTTTAGTAACCGTAAGGAGATTCCCATGGAACCCACACCGTACGACGAATTGAAGGAGCAGGAGCGGGAGATTCGGCGCGATCTTATCCTCACCGCAGCGTTAAAACTCTTTGCAGAGAAGGACTACAAGAGCGTTACCGTAAGGGAGATTGCAAAAGGGGCTGGAATGAGTCCCGGGACGCTCTATCGCTACTACGAGAATATCGACGACCTCTTCATGGACGTGTTTGTCGCCAGCGTAAAGGAGATAAAAGAGATCGTTGACCGGGAATGCTCCGGAGAGAGAGGGTGCTCACTGAAGAGACTCTGCGAGGTATATATTAATTATCTCAACGACAACTTCTCCTTCTACCTGATGATGGGCCACTTCATGCTGGCGGGCAAACTATCTTTTGAAGCCACCGAAAGGCTAAACCCGATTATGAGAAAATTGATAGACAAGATCGAGGAAGTCGTGATTTCTCTGGGCGAAAACCGTGATGTTGAAAACAGTCGTATAATTTCCCACGCCCTCTTTGCGGCGTTGAACGGAAATATGATAAGTTACGCCAGATACCCGGGGAGAACACAGGTGGAGATCAATGACTATATCTTAAAACTTACCGATCTTGTTGCCGGTTTTTTTGAGGCTGGAGTTAAGAGTCAATAGGAAATTAGTTATACTGAAACGCTTTTAGTTTTATCATTCTTTTAAAGGAGAACAAAGTGACTGTCGACAAAAAATTGCTCGCCCCCTGTGGCCTTTACTGTGGTGTGTGCGCAATCTACATCGCAGACCGCGACAACAACACTAAATTCAAGGAGAAACTCACCGGCGTCTATGGGGTCTCACTGGAGGAGATCCAGTGCAAAGGGTGTCTCTCAGATAGCCCCTTCATTTATTGCAAGACTTGCAAAATTAAGGAATGCGTAAAAGAAAAAAATTACGAAGGATGTCATCAATGCGACGATTTTCCCTGCGAGCATATCGATAACTTCCCCGTACCTGTGGGCAAAAAGGTCATCTTGAGGGCGATCCCCCAGTGGCGGCAAATGGGAACGGAGGCCTGGGTGGTGGCAGAAGAGAAACGATACAAATGCCCGGAATGCGGGAATGCATTGTTTCGCGGGGCAAGGCGCTGCCGTAAATGCAAAACCGAGGTGGACATGGATTAGGCAGGTTTTGATTTGAAACTTTAATTACAGAAATTTATTTGGTCACCCAACAGGGGCCGGGAAAAACCCGGTCCCTTTTTTTTAAGCAGAAGTTGTTTTTCAATCTAATTTGACTTATTACCTTATTTGAGATAATATTGAACATACTAAGGGAGCAGTTAGAGAAAAAGTGCCATTAAAATAAAGGAGCAAATGAATAATGGAAAAGGAACCAAAGTTTGTCAGAAAGTTTGATGAAGATGATATTGAAATATATTATTCAAATTTGATAAATATCAGCACATCTCCGTTTGATGTTACAATCGCCTTTGGAAAGGCGTTCATCAACCCCGCCGAGGCCATGTCGGGCAATGCCGAAGTTATCCAGAAATTTGAGGCTATGGTTCAGATGAGCCCTGAACACGCAAGGTCACTCCTTAAGCTCCTTACCGAGCAGATGGAAAAATACAATGTCAGACCTGATCAGGATTTTACAAAGGAGCAGAAACATTAGAGATTTTTGTATTTAATGAGCTAATAATATAATAAAAATTTATCATATTGAAATAACGGTATTTCTTCTTATTAGCGGGTAAAGTGCTCAAGTTAGTTTAGAAAAAAGCTGTTTTTCAAAAAAAATTGTTATTTTTTAAAGAGCAATCTACAAGTTAAAGGGATATTGAAGAGCTTGTAAATGCTTCAAGATGGTTTTAAAAGAATTATGAGGATACTTGATGGATAAGAAACCAATCACCGCATATATTATCTCCTGGTTCTTGGCCCCTGCGATTATAATTACATGTACTGATAAAGTTCCTTTTTTTTGGCCAAGACTTTACGGTACAAAATGGTTTTTTAGATTACCAGATAATCATCCGGAAAATCTAATCATTATTGTAGTTCTAATCTTTATTGTCTTTTTGTTTTTCGCAATGCGTGGTTCTATTCGTGCTCGTCTTGTCTGGCTTGGTTTTCTACTTAATTTTATGTATATATTTATACTTTATTCTTTACCGATTTTTCGTAATAATGGCAGTTTGTTCCTCATTGTCTATGGTTTTCTGTTTATTATTACGATTATTGCCTTTGTTGATGGGATGAAGTCTCTCAATCCAGAGACTATCGCTGAAGGCTTTTCCAAGAAAACCCCCCGAAAAATAACCGCAACATTTTTTGTCTTATCAATTCTCGTCGTGCTTATTATGTTGTTCTTCTGGGCTTTAAAACCTTTTTTTCGGAACGTACCTATCACAAACTACTACATCTCTTTAGTCGCGTTATCTGTTTTACTTATAATCCCTCTTTATTTAGCTGCCATCTATATGTTGATAAAGAATAGGCCTCTTGGATATGTTTTGTCCCTTATCCTACTGATATGGGGATCTATACCCATAATGAATTTCATTGCTTTAAAGTCTGCTTATTTTTGGGATTTTATATATTTAATTCCTTCATCTTTTAAGAAAGATTTAATTACATATTTTAATTATTCTAACTATAGAGAATTTTATAGCACTGTAGGTTTTATATGGTTTATTGCAGAAATTTTAGTAATAATTCATCCGTTTGTTTCACTTATTTTGGCGTTCATTTTTTTGGAAAATTTTAAAAATGCTGATAAATAGAGGAAAAAGATGAGCAATCTTGATGATTGATATTTAACCGGAGCCATCTAATATTGGGATATTTAATATTGAATTGTTTGTTGATTGATAACATTTATAGAATTTTTATATATGTTTTTCTTTAAAATACCTATATGGGAGGATAAGAAATGAAATTGCACGTAAGGTCAAAGTCTGTTTTCGTTCTATTTTTAGGATTAATATCATTAAACTTTTTATTATTCGGAATTTTTCCACAGGATACACTTGCCAATCAGTCAGAAAAAGATAATATTCAAAAATGGACAATACACTTTCGCCCCGGCATAAGTTGGGGGACGGACAACCGCACACTCTACATCCTCGATTTTCTAGTTCCCCTCTACCAGGACGAAAAGAACATCCTCTTTGTAAACACAAAGTACACCCCCAATGACCTCAACGGTTGGGAGGTGAACCTTGGCCTGGGCTCAGTATTAGATATGACGTATGCTCATGGATAAACACCTGCTCCTTGGTGTCAACGGATTTTACGATTGGCGAAAGACCCCCTGGGGCACCCACCATGAGCAGTGGGGCATTGGGGCGGAGATAATGGCGGAGATACCCATAAAGGATATCGACCTGGGACTCACGGGGAGAGTTAACTATTACCACACTCTCACATCACCACATATTGAGCTTGGGCCGAACGGTGGATATCAACACCGACTCAACAAAACCAATATATCATCGAACCCTATAGCAAATTGGCCCTAACATGGGGGCTCTGCCGCAATAGGTAAAATCATCACCAACAAACCAAGTAAAAGACTATAATTGCCCCCCCATAAATTTTTTCTATCGAGAAGCAACCAAACCCGAAAAGCTTAACCCCCAATCAGCTTTTCAATCTCGTCAGCCGTTGGCACCTTCCCAGAGACCACAACAACGCCGTCAACAACCAAGGCTGGGGTCGTCATCACCCCAAAGTTCGTTATCTCCATCAAGTCCGTTACCTTCTCAATTTTGTATTCAATCCCAAGTTTTTTAGCGGCGGCCTCGGTCATCTCGGCCAGGGTCTCGCACCGGGCGCACCCACCGCCAAGTATCTGCAGTTTTTTCATTTTTACACCTCAAAACGAGTTTACAAAAAACTCCATTTTAATAAACATTTTTCCGCAATGACAGGGGTTGTTGTTTTGTTATTCCCAACAAGATAGTAGAATTCAAAAAAATATTAAATGGATTCCTACTTTCACGGGAATGAAAAATACTCCTCTGTCTCGGAAATCTAATCTATCCAAAAAGTGCGCCGTAGATCATTCCCGCCACAGTTGACATAACAACCACAAGTACAATATAGACTAACGTCTTCTGTGTCCCCATGACGCTCCTGATAACAAGCATGTTGGGAAGCGACACAGCAGGGCCTGACAGCAACAACGCCAGTGCCGGCCCCTTCCCCATCCCAGCCCCCATAAGGCCCTGAAGAATCGGCACTTCTGTGAGCGTAGCAAAATACATAAATGCCCCGGAAACTGAAGCAAAGAGGTTTGCACCAAAGGAATTTCCTCCCACAGCCCCAATCACCCACGAGGAGGGAATCAACCCCTCACTACCCGGCCTGCCCAAAAGTGCCCCTGCCACCATAACCCCAAAAAAGAGCAGTGGTAATATCTGTTTTGTAAAATCCCAAGTGGAAGTAAACCAACTGTTCATCTCACCCTCTCCCGATGCAGTAATGACCGAAAGCCCAAAGATACCCGCTGTGAAGGAGATAATTGGAAAATCTGGGAGAAACAGTGCCGGCAGGATTACCGCAGAGGCCGCAATTGCCACCTTCCACCACAAGACCTCAAACCATAAGACAAGGATTGCAGAAAAGGCGATGGCAAAAACGCTCGTGATTATCCACTTATTGGAAAAGATGATTTGCCACAGCCCAGATGTTTCTTCCGGCTTTCCCCAGTTGGCAAAGACGAGAATCCCCACCATAACAAAAAAGAAAATTGCATTTTTGTAAAGGGGCCTTGTAACTTCTGGCTCTGGCATGGCTGCCTGAATCTTCTCCTTTTCCAACTCCTCCTTTCTGTAGATGGTATGCATGATAAGACCTATAACTATACTGAAAACAATTGCGCCGATGGCTCTGGCAATTCCGATCTCGAGACCCAGCACCCTCATTGTCAGCACAATGGCAAGGATGTTGATGGCGGGCCCGGAGTATAGAAACGTTGTTGCTGGCCCAAGCCCAGCACCTACTCTCGATATTCCGGCGAATAGGGGGAGGATAGTACAGGAACAGACCGCCAGAAAGGAACCTGACACCGCTGCCACACTGTAGGAAACAACCTTTTTGGCGCCAGCGCCAAGATATTTCATGACAGCGCCTTGGCTTAGAAAAACCGTGACCGCCCCGGCAATAAACAGCGCCGGGAGGAGACACAACACAACGTGCTCCCTCGCATATATTTTGGTGAGATAAAGGGCCTCCATAACGGCGTTATCAAAGCGGGTGTTCCCCAACGGCATTAAGTAGAAGGCAAAAAAGACCCCCAATATAATAAGGAGAATCTTTCCTTCAGATTTCAAATTTTCTTTTAGTTTCATAACATCAAATCCCAAAGTTTAAACTTCAAACATCATTTAAACAGCACGGTATATTTTATAGAAAGCAACTGCATTGTTAAGAGATTAGTTTGAGACGCTCTTCGGCGGTGGTCTTGATCACTTTGTCCACGCAGTCGAAAAAATTAAGAACACAGGGGGTAGCTAAATTGTAGAAAACCTTTAGTCCCTCCTTTCTGTCCACCACAATTCCCGCACCCTTCAATTTAGACAAATGCTTTGAAACTGTGGAAGTATCCACCCCGATCATCTCTGTCAGCTCGCAAACGCACCTCTCTCCATTGGAAAGCTCGTCTATGATAAAGAGGCGGGTGGGGTGGGCTATCGCCTTTAAGATTGATGCCCTTATTTCAAGACGGGCAAATCGTTCTTTTAATTTTTCGTCCATATCCCCCCCCCATTTCATTATTGACTCAAATTATTGTCTCGCTATTGTTTGCTATTTGGTAGTATAGCCAAATAGGCAACAGAAGTCAAGTAAATATTGATTTTTTTAAAGAAGTTTAACATCCTATGAGCATGATAGCAAAATAATTAGATTCCTCTAATATTTTTCTTGACATTACTTATAATTTTTAATAAAATAATGAAAGTTTCTATTTTTTATCCGAATTTTATTAGTAAAAGGAGGTTTAAATGAAAAAACTATTAACAGTTGCCCTGATGATAGTCTTCGTTGCAACGGCCTTTACTTTTTCCGCCTTGGCAGCGGAAACCACCTTAGAGGGTACTTACCGCGTTCGTGCCTGGAACGAGTACAACTTCGATAAGAAGCTCGAAGATGATTTACCATCAGTTCCCCCAGCTATCTGGTTTTATACAGGCAGACCGTCACATGAAAACGCCCAGTATGACGGCTGGTTCGACCAGAGGTTCCGCCTTACCATCACTCACACAAGGAGCGAGTACTTAAAGGCTGTAATAAGGATCGACATCGTCGAGGACACCTGGGGACAGCAGAGAAACCTCAGGATCAATAACAACGTGGCTGGCAATTACATCG
Source organism: Candidatus Zymogenus sp. (assembly GCA_030613285.1). Lineage (GTDB taxonomy): Bacteria > Desulfobacterota > Zymogenia > Zymogenales > Zymogenaceae > Zymogenus. The sequence goes on from JAUWME010000096.1 coordinate 6,863, forward strand.
ACATTGCCTACCTTGAGTTTACGCTTCCCAAGATCGGAACGTTTACTGTAGGTAAATTCCCTGAAACTTACGGCCACGGCCTCGCATTCAGTGATGGCGGTACAGGAACCATCGGCCTCACCGGCGCTCGCTGGGCGAACGCCTGGGGACCAGTTGCCGTTTCCGTCCTTTATGCTAAGGTTGCAGACAGGGTAACCACTGGTGCCGGCAATAGCTGGTACAACTGGGACGCCGATCTCTACGCTATGAACCTGAAGATTACTCCCGCCGAGAACCACGTAATTGAGATCTTCGGTGGATACCTCCAGGATAATGACTCCACAGCCGATAGCGGACTCGGTGGAATTACCTACAACTCGTATTCAAGCAACTTTTTGGCTAATATATTGTTGAGAAGTCCCCCTGGTACCCACGGCAGTACCGATATTGGTTTCGTGGGCATTGCCTACACGGGGACAATCGCCGATATGATCGACATCAAGTTTGAGAATAGCTATATCATCGGACACTTCACGCGCCACATTAGTCCAAGTGCTCCAGGTCCAGCGCCAGTTCCTGGAGCAGGGGCTTTGAACCCTCCTGAAAGCACTATGGTCCAGGGTTGGAATATGTATGCGGATGGCTCCTACTACAACGATCTTCTCAGGGTCGGGGTGGCGTTTATTATGGGTAGTGGACAGCACCATGGTTGGCTTTGGGATCCAGTTTCATCTAGTGGTAACGCCAACAACGCCCGG
>JAUWME010000401.1 GCA_030613285.1 Candidatus Zymogenus sp.
CATTCTATTGACTGAATTTCTTCGTCAGGCTCTTTAATGACAAAAGAAAGAGTATTGGTTTTTTGGAAAAAAATAGAAAAAGCTGTCATTGCGAGGAATTAGACCAACCTCTGGTTGGGCTAATGACGTGGCAATCTTGTGGAGTCAATTGAAATGTTGAAAAGGAAAAAAGCTGGTTGATTTAACAACCCGATTGCCACGCCTGACTTCGTCAGGCTCGCAATGACAAGTAGTAGTTTTTGCTGGATTCCCAATCAAGTTGGGAATGACAAAATAATATGATTCCCCTGTTCAAAAACCACACATCAAAGCCCGTACCCCGCCTTCAGCTCGTCCAGCTTTGCCTTCAGCTCTGGGTAGAGTTTATCCCCATCCGCCGTGCCAAAGAGGTTGTTCTGTTCCTTAGGATCGACAACAAGGTCGTAAATCTCTTTACCCTTTCTCCCCTCAAACTCAATATACTTGTGGGTGTTTGTCCTGACGGTAAAGTTCGGCGGGACACGATATGGATAATCCTTGTAATACTCGTAGAGCCACTCATCCCTCCCCTCGGTTTTACCATCCCTTAAAATTGGCACCACACTCTCCCCTTCAATCCCATAGGGAACCGTAATTCCCGCCATCTCAAGGATTGTGGGCGCAAGATCAACGTTTAAGATCATCTGCTCGGCCCGTCTGCCGGGATCCGGAATGATCCCCGGCGCCCGAACGATGAAGGGTATATGCATCGATTCTTCGTATGGAAAACGCTTGTCCACAAGGTTGTGCTCGCCCCAAAAATAGCCGTTATCCCCCGCATAGATTACGATGGTGTCATCGGCAATTCCCATCTCGTCGAGCTTGTCGAGAATCCTCCCAGTCTCCCGATCCAGCGCTGTAAGGGCGCGGCAATAGTTGAGATATTTCTGCTGCATCATGCCAAGCATCCCGTAATACAGGTTGCCATTGGTCAGCGTAATCCAGGGGTCAAACTCTTTTGGGAGTTCAAGTTCCACATCATCGTAGAGGTCTTTGAGATCCTTTGGCGGAAGGAACTGGTGATGAACCGCCTTGTGGGAGAGATAGAGACAAAACGGGTTCTCCCGCTCTTTTTCAATGAATTCCAAGCCCCAGTCGGTGAGCTCTTCGGTGATGTACTCCTTCCTCGACGGCATCTCCACCCCATCAACAATGAGGGGGCAGTTGAAATATTGCCCCTGACCACCCTGGGCTGTAAAGGTCACAAAGTGATCCACACCGCGAAGCTCCGGGATTTTCCCCGGCATGTGCCATTTGCCAATGAAGGAAGTGTCGTAACCCGCTTTCTTCAAAAGCTCTAAAAAAGTTACATTTTCGTTATCCCAGGGGGTTATGTTGTTTGTAACGCCGTGGGTGTGGGCATAATTACCGGTCAGGAAACTCGCCCGGCTGGGACTGCAAAGGGATGTAGTCACAAAGGCGTTGTCGAAGTGGACGCCCTCTCTGGCCAGTCTATCCATGTTTGGTGTCTCGATGAAGTTGTGCCCCACGTAGCCAAGGTGATCCCACCTGTGGTCGTCACTCAAGATGAAGACGATGTTGGGGTGCTTACTTCCGGGGGCGGCCTTCAGGAGATTTGGGATTGAAAGCCCGGAAAGGCCAACAAGCCCAGTTGCTGTGGCAACACCCATCGTCTTTAAGGCGGCCCGCCTGTTTATTTCTCTATTAAAAAAAGATTTGTCTTTCTCGTCTGACATATCAAACCTCGCAAATAATCATCGTAATACTAAATATTTTGAATATTTTCTTTTAAACCAAAAGTCCGCCTCTATATCATTTCTAAGTGAAGAGGGCCTTGTAACCTTCCATGAAGATGTAGAAATGGTGAACCCCCACATTCCACAAAAGGATGAAGAGAGAATTTCCTATTCCAAAAACTATGGCCAAGAACGCCGGGATGGCTGTGCCTTTAACCCCCTCTCCTTGCTTTTTGATCTTCCTCCTGCAGAAAATATGAGAAAGCCCAATCTCGGCAATTATCGTGGAGACGAGCCACTGGTTCACAATACTTAGATAGAAATATATCCCCTCTGGCACCGAGTACACACAGGCTACTACTATCGACTCTTTGGTTGCCCAAAGAAAAGCTGGGATGAAACAGGCGAGTATCCGCTCGAGCAGCGATGCCCCCCTAAAATATGACACCATGTAAATATAGATGGTGCCGAACCAGAGGGTCAGCAGGATGAGAATCCCTGATATGGTAGAAAGCGCCTGAAAGATGACGTAGTTTTTAATCCCTGGGGAAAAGTGGTACACAAGAAATGACACCGCCATGATGAGAATAATTGGCACTTGCGGGTAAACGAATCTCTCTAAAAAACTCTTTTTTTCCATAAAATCCTCCAAATTTGAGAATGCCATTTAGTAAAGTGTAAATCTAAATCCACCCTTTGTCAAGAATAATGTTTTTAAGATTTTTTGCCTCTTGATAATATGCCTTTGACAAAAAAAGGGGCGGAAAGTTGGTTTCCGCCCCGAAAAGAGTTATCATCTCATATTATAAACTTAAAGCCTCTCTCCCGCCTTCAAAGCCTCAAGCTTTGCTTTTAAATCCGGATAGAGCGCATCACCCGCCTTCGTCCCAAAGAGGTTGTTCTTCTCCTTTGGATCTTCGGCAATGTTATAAAGAAGCGATTTTCTCCTCCCCTCATATTCGATGAGCTTATGCGTTTCTGTCCTCACGCCAAAGGTCGTGGGGATGTTGTACGGATAATCCTTATAATATTCGTATAGCCACGCCTCTCGTCCCGCAGTACTTTTCTCTTTCAAAATCGGAAGGATGCTCTCACCCTCAATCTCTTTTGGAATGGGTACGCCTGCAATGTCAAGGATGGTCGGGGCGAGATCAATGTTGAGTATCATCTGCTCTCTTCTGCTTCCTGGATCATCCACTATCCCCGGAGCTCTCACAATAAATGGGATTCTCATAGACTCCTCGTAGGGCCAGTTCTTGTCGATGGTTCTGTGCTCCCCCCACAAAAAG
>JAUWME010000111.1 GCA_030613285.1 Candidatus Zymogenus sp.
TGGTTGTTGCGCAAGAGACCGTAAAGACTAAAGTAACAGACAGCATCAGAATCAAAGCGATTGTCATACTGATAGATCTTGCAAGTTTCTCCATTTTATTGTCTCCTCAGACAGTTTCTTTATACACAATCTCAATCAATAAATTCTATTTTAAATACTATATCAAAAACATTGAATATCGTCAATGGATTTTTGAATCAATTCTGCAACGTCCATACACATTCATATTTCCGTTTGTGGGAGATGAACCTTCTTTTTGACAAATAAATCAAAAAAAAGTGCTTTCTATTTCATATTAAGTGCGCAAATGTCAAATAAATGTAATAAATACATACATTTTTCTTGACATCCACCTCAAAAAAACCTATTATTATACAAAAAGTGGGACAAAGTGGCATAAAGGGGATGGTAGGGGTATGAAAGTGGTAAGAGTCGCCACTTTGTGGGGGTTGCTGGTATGTAAAAATTATCAGTATGTCGGGGTTGCCGGGTTGTTGGGTTGTTGGGGAGTTTGTGGGGGTTAGCGCTTGCTGGGGAGTAAACTTTAAGTCGCAATGCAAATTTCAATATCCTTGGTAATGTCAAAATAGAGATAAAATAAAAGTAAAATAGCAATAGAAGTAGAAATACAAATAAATCAATAAACGAAGTGAAACAGAAGAGACAGCAATGTTGACAACTATTGTGCTAACAAGGGCGATAAATACTGCGACAAAAATGACAATGACGATGACAACAATTATTGTGATAACACCAAAAACATTATTCATATCTGGGATTATCTAAAATGTTCCGAGGAAACTACGAACATACCATCGATCAAAAAGGGCGGTTGAGCATACCCTCGAAGTTTAGGGAAGTGTTAAAGGATACCTACGACGAAAAGCTCATCATCACCCGATATGGCGGTTGTCTGGTGGGTTATCCCGAAGACGAATGGATAAAACTGGAACGAAAGATCGCCTCTCTCCCGCAACATAGTGAAAAAGTCATCGCTTTCCAAAGATTTGTTGTCTCATCAGCGGTGGAGTGCCCTGTGGACAAGCAAGGGAGGGTTCTCATTCCACAATATTTAAGGACGCACGCAGAGCTCGATAAGGATGTGATTCTGGCAGGGTTGACATACAAAATTGAGTTCTGGAACAAGGTACGGTGGGATGAGGGTATGAAAAACACGTCAGAAAGGTTTGGAGAGATCAGCGAAGATCTTGGAATTTAGCTTTGGTTTCAAATATAACGAAAGAAGGTCAGCACAATCCAGTAATGGTAAATGAGGTCATTGAGTATCTTAAACCATTTGATGGTGGTGTATATTTCGACGGTACGGTGGGGATGGGAGGACATACCAAGGCGATACTTGATGCTTCGGCCCCCGGAGGCAGGGTGGTTGGTGTGGACCTCGACTATAATGCGGTGGAGGCGGCTTCTGACAACCTCTCTTCCTTTGGGGACAGAGTTAAGATTAAATACGGAAACTATTTAAATATCGTTGAGATTTTGTCCGAAGAGGGTTTGTCTTCAGTTGACGGAATTGTTATAGATCTTGGGTTGGGAACCCACCAGCTCTCATCTGTGGAGCGGGGATTTTCCATAGAGCTGGGAGGCCCCCTCGACATGAGGTACGATTCGACCATGGGCATCAGCGCAAAAGAGGTCATAAATAGATTTCCCCAACGAGAGCTCGAAGTGATTTTTCGGGAATTGGGTGAGGAGTGGAGGGCAAAGGCCGTGGCCAGAGAGATCGTGAAGGCTCGGACAAAAGAAGAGATTAAAGATGCTCATGAGCTTTCGACTATCATAAAACGGGCGGTGGCCAAAAGTCTAAAATCCTCGAAGGTAAGAATGAAAATTCATCCCGCAACGAAGACATTTATGGCGCTGAGGATATTTGTAAACAAAGAGCTTGACAACCTTGAGGCATTTTTACCCGTGGCCATAACGGCCCTAAAGGAAGGAGGGGTGATTGTTGCCATCTCGTTCCATTCTCTTGAGGACAGAATTGTAAAAACGGTGTTTAGAAGATATGCAGGGAAGGGGGGCTATAAAGCAGAAGATAGATGGAGTGAAAACGTAGAGTTGCCTTGCATCTCGATTCTTACAAAAAAGCCTATAATCCCAAACCCGGACGAAGTGCGAACAAACCGAAGGGCCAGAAGTGCCAAGATGAGGGCAGCAAGGAGAATTAGTCATGGGGATTGAATCTGTGGTGCCCGGAAGGGCAATTAGAATTCCAAAAGAAAAGTCCCTCTGGAGAGAAAATATACTCAAGACTTTTTGGGCATATATTTTCTCGGCGGTTTTAATTGTCCTGTCGCTGTTCTTTTTCCTCTGGACGAGAGTTTCGGTGGTAACAATAAACTACGAAATTGATGAGCTGTCAACAAATCATGCCACCCTGCTCAAGGAAAATAAGGAGGTGACAATTCAGTTTGAAACCGTTATTACGCCAAAAAACCTTGAACGGATGGGAAAAAAACTGGGACTGATATATCCAGAACGATCTCAAACAGTACCTGTTAGGGAAAATGGCAACAATACAAAAAACTAAGAGACAAAAGGAGAGTAACTCTGAGAAGTGGCTTCGGCTCAGAATGGGGATCGTCCTCGCTCTTTTTCTGACGCTTTTTGTGGTTATTACCGTCAGGGTAACAAACCTTATGTTGATAAATGGCGACGCCCTCGGCTCTTATGCCGAAAGACAGCACAAAGTTATCTCGACCTTTATCACAAAGCGGGGGAATATATATGACGTGAATGGTCTCAGCTTTGCCGTAAGTGTGGAGATGGACTCAATTTACGTGTCTCCTAAAGATGTAAAAAACCCAAAGAGAACCGCAGATCTCATCTCGAAGGTCTTGTCAGTCGATAGCAGGGTGATACTTAAAAAGTTGAAGAGCAAAAAAAACTTCGTTTGGATTGAGCGGAGGGTTTCTCCCTCAAAGACTATGAGGGTAAAAGAATTGAAATTTGAGGGGAAACTTGATGGAATAGGATTTGTCAAAGAAGATAAGAGGTTCTATCCCCACAGGACACTGGCCGCCCATGTTGTTGGGTTTGCCGGCACAGATTCCCAAGGGCTTTCGGGGATTGAGTACAAACTGGATAAATATTTAAAGAGTACAAAGAGCCATTACATCGCCGTCAGGGATGCGAAAGGAAGAAGACTCTTTGGGACAGATATTTCAGAATCCAATGCCTCCATCAACAGCGATGTGACGTTGACCATTGACGTCTGGGCGCAATACATAGCCGAGCGGGAGCTGAAAAATGCTGTTGAAAAAAGCAATGCCGAGGGGGGGGCCGTAATCGTAATGGATCCCGTTTCGGGGGAGATTTTGGCCATGGCGAGCTTTCCCGAATTTGATCCCAACAACTTTAGCAGGTACTCCAAGACATCTTGGAGAAATAAGGCGATATCGATGAATTTCGAGCCCGGCTCTACCTTCAAGATATTTCTTGCATCTGGGATTTTGGAGGATACCATCGCCACAACAGAAGATACATTTTATTGCGAAAGAGGACTCTTTCGGGTAAACAACACCGATTTCCATGACTACGGTGGTGATTTTGGACTGCTGTCATTGTCTGAAATTATTACCTATTCCAGTAATATCGGCGCTATCAAGCTGGGCAAGAAGCTTGGAGAAAAAAGATATTTCGATTACCTTGCCGTTTTCGGGTTTGGAAAGCCGACGGGTATTATGCTTTCGGGAGAGGAGAAGGGGATCATTCCCTCGCTCTCGTCTCTAAATAGTGTAGATTTTGCGGCTTTGTCCTTTGGGCAGGGGTTGTCGGTAACGCCGCTTCAGCTTATCACAGCTGCTGCGGTCATCGCCAATGGTGGATTTTTGATGGAGCCCCACATAGTAAAGAGAATAACCAAAAACGATGGTGACATTGTCTATGAGGCGGAACCGAAGGTGAAAAGAAGGGTGATGGGTGACGAAACGGCAAAGATGGTCAGAGATATGATGGTAAGTGTTGTGGAGTCAGGAACGGGGACGAAGGCAAAGGTACCTTGGTTTTCTGTAGCAGGCAAGACTGGAACCGCCCAGGTGTTTGACGTCAACACCGGGGCTTATTCCGAGAGTGAATTTATTGTCTCTTTTGTGGGGTTTCTCCCCGCTGAAGACCCAAAACTTGTAATCCTCGTTGTGGTGGACAGTCCAAAAAGTGACATTTCCGGCGGAAGTGTGGCAGCCCCCACCTTTTCGAGGATTGCAGAAGATACGATGAAACATCTCAAAATATATCCCGAAGATATGTTGATAATGGGTGACGGGATTAAAATAAAGGATGGGGCGGATGTCTCCCCATTGATGTAGAAATGAGGCTTGATAAATTATTAGAGGCAATTGATACCGTGAAAGTAGCAGGCGATACTGAAATGGAAATTGGGGGGATCTTCTACGATTCGAGGGAGGTTGTCCCCGGTGCGCTCTTTGTTGCAATTCGCGGGTTTGAAACCGATGGTCACATATTCATTGAGGATGCGATAAAAAGGGGGGCTGTTGCTGTTGTGGTTGAGGAGAATTTGAATATTGAAGGTTACAAAAACGTAACAGCAGTTCAGGTAACGGACAGCCGGGCTGTCATGGGGGCTTTTGCCGATACGTTTTACGACCATCCCTCAATGGAGTTGAAGCTCATAGGCATTACCGGGACGAATGGAAAGACCACTATTTGCTACATTGTCGAGGAGATAATCAATGCTGCCGGAAAGTCTCCCGGTATCATCGGGACGATAAACTACCGCCATTTAAGGAAAATCGTTGTCCCGCCCCACACAACGCCTGAAGTTGTTGACCTATTAAAGCTTCTTCGGGAAATGGTGGACAGCGGGGTTACTCATGCGGCGATGGAGGTCTCGTCTCACGCTCTGGACCTCAAACGGGTTGACCCGTGTATGTTTGACGTTGCGGTCTTTACAAATCTAACCCAAGACCACCTTGATTACCACGGGACGATGGAGGGATATTTTGAGAGTAAGGCGAGACTTTTCACAGAGCTTATAAACAGGAAAAAAGAGACGACAAGTGTAATTAGTATTGACGACCCCTGGGGGAAAAAGCTCATTCCCAGAATTTCCGGCAAGGTTGTAACCTTTGGCCTTAATTCTGACGCCGATATATATCCCCCGAACTTTGAGATGGACACATCGGGTGTTCGGGGAGAGATGAAAACGCCCGAAGGCGTCTTTGAATTTGACAGCAACCTTTTGGGAAAACACAATATTTACAATATTATGTCTGCAGTGGGGGCAGCGATGGGTGCGGGGCTTGGGCTTGACGCTGTCAAGTCGGGGATAAATGGGAAGATTACAATCCCCGGAAGGCTTGAAGCCGTGGATTGCGGCCAGGGTTTTTTGGTTCTTGTCGATTACGCCCACACAGACGATGCCCTCAAAAACGTCCTCTCGACATTGAAGCCCTTGGCGAAGAAAAAACTTATCACCCTTTTTGGGTGCGGCGGGGACAGGGACAAAAGAAAGCGTCCAAAAATGGCAAAAGCAGCAGCCGAGCAGAGCGACAAAGTGGTTGTGACGTCAGATAATCCAAGGAGAGAGGAGCCGGACAAAATAATCGAGGAGATACTGAAAGGATTTGAGGGGATGGATATCGTCGATGTTGGTGCCAAAGATTCTGCCTTTGATGGCAACGAAAAGGCCTTTGTTGTAATTCCAGACAGGAGAAAGGCCATTGCCTTTGCGGTTTCTGTGGCCGAAAGAGGCGACATCGTCCTCATCGCAGGGAAAGGGCACGAGGACTACCAGATTATCGGGACAAAAAAATATCCGTTTGACGATAGGGTAGAGGCGAAGAAGGTTCTAATTGAAAGGGAGAGAGATGGTTGATTCTGCCAAAATAGAGCTTGATGGAGTGGAAGTGGCAGGGCTTTTCCCGGTGGGCGGTTTCCCAAAGGTGGGAGCGACCAACCTCGAAAAAATGGCGTTTACTGGCGTCTCCACAGATTCCAGAACGGTGGGGCAGGGAGAGCTTTTCTTTGCCTTGGTGGGAGATGATTTTAACGGTCACGATTTTGTTGGAGATGCGGTTTTGAGGGGGGCGGCGGGTCTTGTGATTGACAGGGGTCATGCGTCAAAGATATCTGAAGATTTGGTTGCAAATGGTAAGGCGAGTGAAATTGCGGTGATGGTTGTTGACGATACGCTCTTTGCGTTGGGGGAATTGGCGAGATACCACAGGGGAAATATAAATGGGAGGGTTGTTGGGATTACCGGCTCCAACGGGAAAACCACCACAAAGGAGATGACGGCGTCTGTTACCGCCACAAAGTTTGTGACCGAAAAGAGCGAGGGGAATTTTAACAACCTGATTGGGCTTCCGATGATGCTGCTTTCCATGGCAAAAACTGCTGAGGTTGTCGTCTTGGAGTTGGGGATGAATGTCCCCGGCGAGATGGAAAGGCTCGTTGAGATTGCAAGGCCTGAGGTTGGGGTAATCACAAACATCGGCCCCGTCCATCTGGAGGGTGTGGGATCCATTGAGGGGGTCATTAAAGAGAAAAGCCAGATTGTTACAGCACTCCCGGTGGATGGCCTTGCTGTGATAAACGGGGACTCTGAATATTGTTTGGGGTTGGTGGAGAAGATAAACTCCAGAATTATCACCTTTGGGATTGAAGGGAACAACGATGTGTCGGCAGTTGACATCGAGGATTTGGGGCAGGGTGGGATGAAGGCCCAGATTGTAATCCCCGGTGGAAAGTTTTCGATGCATCTTAAGATTCCGGGGATACACAACCTGAAAAATGCGCTCGCCGCAGTTTCGGTGGGGGTGGCCCTGGGGATTTCTGAAGATGAGATAAAGGCCGGCATTGAGGCGGTAAGATCGATAAAGATGAGAATGGAGATGATTATAACCAACGATGAAATTGTAATATTAGACGACAGCTACAATGCCAATACGGTGTCGGTAAAGGCTGCAATTGGGTTTCTTGCAAATGAGGCAAAGGTGGGCGGCGGAAGGTTGATTGTAGTTCTTGGGGATATGTTGGAGCTGGGCGACTACACGGTTTTGGGCCACGAAGAGGTGGGCGAGGAGGCGGTTGCGGTGGGGGCAAGCTACCTTTTTCTTTTGGGAAACAACGCCGAGGATACCGCACGGGGAGCAAAAAATGCGGGATTCTCATCAGCAAAAATATCTGTGTACCCCGCTGGTGGGCACGAGAAACTCATCAGAGATTTGAAGGATGTCCTCAAGCCCAAAGACAGGGTTGTTGTGAAAGGCTCCAGGGGAATGAAGATGGAGA
>JAUWME010000188.1 GCA_030613285.1 Candidatus Zymogenus sp.
TCGGGCATCTCAGCATGTTCGTGTAAAAATCATGTTTCCGATGGTAACGTCGATTGTTGAGATTGGGGAGATTCTGGATATTTACGAGAAAGTAAAAGTGGAGATTGAAGACGGGGGAATAAAGCCAAAATATGAGCCAGAGTTGGGAGTTATGATCGAAGTTCCTTCGGCGGCATTGATGGCAAAAGAGTTTCTTACCCATTTTGATTTTGCCAGCATTGGAACAAACGATTTAATCCAGTACACCCTTGCCGTTGACAGGGGAAATCGGGCGGTCTCCGGGCTCTACAGCCCGTATGAACCAGCGGTATTAAAACTAATTGCAATAACTGCAGAGGCGGGAAGGGTTACCGGAAAGGAGGTGAACGTCTGCGGAGAGATGGCATCAAATCCCCTCTTGGCTTCCCTCCTTGTCGGTTTTGGGATAAGGGTTCTCTCCATGGAGCCGAGGAGTATCTTGAAGACCAAAAGCTCCATTATTTCGATGGATGTTGCAAAGGCAGAAAGCGTGGCAAAAAAAGTTCTTGAGAAGGCGCCGCCTTTGGAAGTTGAGGAATTTTTAAAGGGGGCGTTTGGTTGAAAAGGACTTGGAGGGGAATGGTTGCCAAAATCTGGGCAGGATGTGTGGATGGGATGGCTTTTGTCTCAACGGGGTGGAATGAATCGGTTCAAATTAGAACTCAACTCTCTTTCCAACTTTTACTTTTAGGCCACTTTCATTAAAATTTCCGAAGGGACGATCGTGACCGGGAACTATTACTCCCGAAATCGAGAGGAGCTTTTTTACACTTTCCTTGTGGGTTTTGAGATCGATGTGTGGCTCGTCGAATATATCGCCATTTGATGCCACCATTCTTCGGCTCAGGGCGTCCCCGGCGATGATGAGATTGGTTTTTTTGCCCTTTACAATATAGGAGATATGGTGCTTGGTGTGTCCGGGGGTTTCAATGGGAGTAACGCACTCTGGAATCTTGACTTCCTCGTCAAGCCAGATATATCCGTCATCCTTCATATACTTTTCGGTGATGACTTCAAAGTTGTCATCATCAATATTCCGCCACTTTTTTATAACCCTCTCGCTGTGTTCAATGAGGGAGTCGCGTCTGTCGATGATGATTGAATCATCAAGGTAGGGAAAGTAGCCCTTCATAAACTGGGACTTGTCTTTTGTCTGGGTAAAGTCCACAAGCCATTTTAGGGATAATCGAAATTCTTTCTTGCTTGCAAACTTGGGGGTGTCTTTAAATAGTTCGTTTCCGCCGACATGGTCGCTGTGAAAGTGGGTGTTGAATATGTGGGTTATGTCCCCTGCCGAAAAGCCGAGCTTTGTAAGGGCCGACAGGAGGTCGGTTTGTCCGTAGAGGCCGGTATCAAAGAGCATGAGGTTTTTTCCGTTCTCCACAAGGGTGCTTATACAGGGGAGGCGGGAAGTCTTCCCCATGACCGTTATTGGCATTGAGGTTAATATGATGTGGGCTATGGGCATTGAAACTATGATATCGTGACTTACTAAAATAGTAAAGCGAAATATTCAATTTAAAAGTAAAGTGAAATATCTTGAGTGTCAAATCTGCAAAAATAAGACCATACAAATCAGGAGATGCCAGAGGTGTTATTGAAATCATGCGGGAGGTCTTTATTGACGAGTACGGCTGGTCCCCATTTTTTTTGCGGGAGGCCGTTTTGACAATGAGGAGGATGTTGATGACGATGATACCTTCAGCAGAGCTCTTTTTGGTCTGTGAGTCCGAAGAAGGTCTTTGTGGGGCGATGTTTTTGAAGAGGGGGGAAAAGGACACGGTTTTTATCCGCTGGCTTGTTGTCAAAAAGGAATTTCGCAAGCGGGGCATTGGGTGGGAGATGCTGGATATGGGTTTGGAATTTTCCCGGGGTGTGGGGTATAAAAAAGTCAAGCTCAATACGGTTGGTGAGCTTCATCAGGCGATGGAGTTTTACAGGAGTGCCGGGTTTTTGGAAACCGGGCGGGAAGAAAAGCACTTGTGGAAGATGGATATGACAATTCATTACTTTGAGATGGATCTCTGATTTTTTGTTTTATTTAAAAGGCATCTATTGACAAGGCGTCTAAAATCTTGTATGAATGGTAATTAGTTAAATTGGGAAAAATTTAGTTGGTGTAAAACCGGAAAATATTGCAGGAGGAATGTATGAGTAATTATGTTGTTGATGAAAGAGATCAGAAGTTTGTTTTGTACGAACAGTTGGAAATGGAGAAGCTTACGGGATATCCCAAATATGCCGATTTTTCCAAAGACGTATTTGAGATGGTTGTGGAAGAAGCCCGTAAATTTACTATAGATATGTTGGAGCCAACAGTTGAGGAGGGAGAAAAAGAGGGATGTACGCTAAAGGACGGTAATGTATCGGTACCAGAATGTTTCCGGGAACCGTATCGCCTCTTTTGCGAGGGTGGCTGGATGACCATGACTCACGACCCTGTAGATGGCGGACAGGGGATGCCCCTTGTTCTTGGGGCCGCAACCAGAGAATACTTCAACGTAAATTTTGGATTTTTGTCATATACAGGATTAACCGAAGGTGCTGCCCACCTAATATCAAAATATGGTACAGAGAAACAGAAGAGAAAATATATGGATAGGATGTTCTCCGGAGAGTGGGGAGGATCTATGGTGTTGACTGAACCCGGAGCCGGAACCGACGTGGGGGCCTTAAAGACCACCGCCAAGAAAAACCCGGACGGGTCTTATTCCATTACGGGTACAAAGATGTTTATCACCGGGGGAGATCAGAACCTTGTGGACAACATTGTCCACCCTGTACTTGCCCGCATTGAGGGGGCGCCTGCAGGCACCAAGGTAATATCTATCTTTCTTGTACCTAAAATTCTTGTAAATGACGACGGGAGCCTGGGTGAGAGAAACGATTGGAACGTTACAAATCTTGAGAAGAAAATGGGGATAAAAGCCTCGGCCACGTGCGTTATGAACTTTGGTGACAACGGAAAATGTTACGCAGAGCTTCTTGGCGAAGAGGGTAAGGGGATGAAAGTCATGTTTGTCCTCATGAACGAGGCAAGAATCGCCGTCGGAATTCAGGGGCTTTCCGCAGCCTCCAGGGCCTATCTCTACTCGGTCAAGTACGCAAAGGAAAGGCTCCAGGGGGCAGACCTTGCGAACTTTAGGAATCCCGATGCCCCAAGGGTCCCGATTATCAATCACCCTGACGTGAGGAGAATGCTGCTGTGGATGAAGTCTCACACCGAGGCTGTGAGGTCATTAATCTACTACACAGCTTGGTGTGCGGATATGACCCTTGTTGTGGAAGACCCGGAGGAGAAGGAGAAGTGGGGTGGAATTTTGGAGGTATTAACACCGATCGTCAAAGCCTACGGCTCGGATATTGGTTTTAAAGTGGCCGATCAGGGTATCATGGTTCATGGGGGATACGGGTACACCTCTGACTATCCCGTTGAGCAGATATTGAGGGATGTGAAGATTGCGGCAATCTATGAAGGTACAAACGGTATTCAGTCACTTGATCTTGTGGGAAGAAAGATAGGCCAAAAGAAAGGGAAGAACTTCATGAGCCTCCTGGGAGAAATGTATTCATTTATCGCGGAAAATGAAGGCGACGAAAAGATGAAAGACCTTGTTGCAAAGCTCAAAGATGGGGTCAATGTCTTGGCCGAGATTGGAGCATTCTTTGCAAAGTGTGGAAAAGAGGGAAAATTCCTCGTTCCTGTGGGAAATGCCTATCCATTTCTGAACCTCATGTCCACAGTCCTTTCTTCTTGGATGCTTGTCTGGCAGGCGTCTATTGCATCAAAAAAACTCGACGTCATGGCAAAAGAGAAGGGGGCAGACCCCTCAGACTGGGTAAAATGGGCAGAGTTTATAAAAGACAACACCGATGCTGCCTACTACTCCGGGAAGATAGCCGCCGCCAAATATTTTGTGAACAACATTTTGCCGGAGGCCGACGCCATTGCAACAGCGATAAAAACCGAAGATCTTACAATTGTGGAGATTGCTGAGGAGTCATTTGCCTTTTAGAAAAAATGCGTCCCCTGCCAATAATTGCAAGACCCGCTGAAGGTTGTTATGGAAAGAAGATGGTAGCCCCTGAATTTGTGAGAGCCCCCCTGAAGTTTGGTATCACAAAATGTGATAGCCTCTGAAGAGTGTTGTTTCAAGAAAGTGGCAGTTTGTAAAGAATTGCGGCAATTTGCTGAAGTTTGGTATCACAAAATGTGGCAGCCTATAAAAATAGTGGCAGCCCCCTCATCCATCTTCTTGAAGTTAGTTGTTATCTTCGCTGGTTTTCCTTTCTTCGTTTTTTGCAAGGATCTCTTGTGCGAGGGAGAGATATGCCATAGCACCCTTTGAATTTATATCGGAGAGGATTATTGGTTTTTTTATCATGGGGGCCTCGGCAAGCTTAACGGTTCTTGGGATAATCGTAGAAAAGACCTTTTCTCCCATCGCTTTTCTGATGTCCTCACAGACCTTTTTGCCGAGGTTTGTTCTAAAATCCACCATTGTCAAGAGTACTCCCTCAATAGTTAGGGAAGGGTTGTACATGCTTGATACCTCTTTGGCGGTCTGAAGGAGTCTTGCAAGACTCTCTTTTGAGTAATATTCACCTTGAACTGGGATGAGAATTGAATCCGCTGCAATCATGGTGGATATCGAAATGGCGCCGAGAGAGGGCGGACAGTCGAGGATAATATAATCGTAGAACTTGACGACTTCGGCAAGAATTTCCTTGAGGCAAAACTTATTGGCTTTCATGGTTTGGTTGAGAATGTCCTCTTCGCTGGATGACTTTACATTTGATACAATTACATCGAGGAATTTTATTTCGGAATGAATAATAACTTCCACGATCGGGACTTTGTAGTATACAAGATCGTAAATGCCATATTTGTTTTCTCTGCTTGTAAAATTAAAAGATGACGAAACCCCACACTGGGGGTCTATCCCGATTAGGAGGGTTCTCATCTCAAGAGCTGCTATACTGGCGGCGAGGTTTACAGACGTTGTGGTCTTGCCCACGCCACCTTTTTGGCTTACTACGGCTAATATTTTGGCCATAAAATTAACGATATTCCTTCTGTGGGGTTTGAGACTACATCTATTTTTCAGATTTTGGTTCCTAACAACTTTGCAACTTTGATATTAATCCTACATTATTTCTTTGTTTTCTTGTTTTTTATTTTAGTTCAATATTCAATAGTAATAAAAGGCCATTAAATTATTTATTGGCCGGCACCAACAAATCAGACTTTAAACCAGATGTCTATCGGCTAAGTAGACCGAAAAAATAGTTTTTGTCTATTAACCCACGCTTTGTTGTGTGGATGGTCTTTCTTGAGCACCACTGAAAATTATTTTTCTACTAATCATCCGAAATTTTTGTAAGGGA
>JAUWME010000086.1 GCA_030613285.1 Candidatus Zymogenus sp.
TCAAGGTCTTCCCCCACCTTCAACATCCCCCCCGGAAGAATCCACCTCCCCTGCCAAAACCCGCCCCTCTCCACTTTATGCCTGACAAGAAGCAACCTCCCAGCATCATCACAAATGAGAGCGCCTACCCCAATGTCAATATAGCTATTTATCGATTTGTCCGAAACCATATCTAAATATCCTATTAGTGTAAAAAACACCATTTTTTGCTTGTAAAACCGGGGTCATTTCTGTAAAATTCCATTATCAATTGTAATTACATATACCATTTAATCAATATACACGCAAAGAAAAAGGTGAACACTATGAAATCCCTAATGAAAAATATCTCGACCATCGCAGTCATTTTCCTCATCCCCCTCGTAATCTTTAGTCTCGCCAGCTGTGACCTCGGAAAAGATGATGACACCCTTGTAATAACCATCCACGAAGATTCTGATAAAAAAGGGGAAGATGGTGAGGAGGATGCGGATACTGAACCGGGCAGATCCCTCAGGATATTGACATGGGACGGATTTGTTCCCGATGAGATGCTTGAAGAATTTCAAAAGGAATTTGGAATAAAACCAAAGATAAAAGTCATGGGGGATGATGATAATCTCACCCAATTGCTGGAAAAGAAATCAGGCAAATACGCTCTTGTCATTATCGGCGAATCTGACATAGAAGGTCTGATTGAAGATGGGCTCTTGGCAGAGCGTGACAGGGATAACATCCCAAATATGTCTGACATCGCACCAAAGTTCACCCAAGCCCCAAGAGACATTGGAATGAAATATTCTGTCCCGTTCATCTGGGGCACAATAGCCATTGTGTACAACAAAAATGAAGTGCCCGAAGAAAGCATCAGCTGGGATACACTCCAAGACCCCGCCTACGAAGGGAAAATCGATCTTCCCAACGAACCAGATTTTGTCTTCGGCCAAGGGAAGAAAATACTCGGTCTTTCCGTCAATGCCAATAGCCCGGAAGAATTAGAAGAGGTAAGAAAGCTTCTCATTGAGCAGAAGAAAATTATTCGGGGATATTTCGACTTTGAAGAAATCGCAAACCACCTCAAGGATGGCTCCTCAGTTATCGCTTTACTGCCCAGCTTTTTCGCCCTGTCGATAATGGAAGAGAATAGAAATATCGGCTACAAGGTTCCGGACAACGGCGCCCCCCTCTGGATCGACAGCTGGATTATTCCCAAATCCGCCAAAAACAAGGAGAACGCAGAGATATTCATCAACTTCATGCTTGAGAGAGAAAATGCCATAAAATTCTCAAATTATGTTAATGACCCAGTTACAATATTGGGGATAAGGGATCAGATAGATGATGAAAATTTGAAGCTCGGTGACATTTTTCCCACGGACGATCTCCTTGAAAAGTGCGAACATTACCAGTTCCCGGACGAAAAGAGTGGAGAATTTATAGACAAAGCGTGGATTGAGTTGGGTGGAGAAGTTGAATTGGAAGATGACGATGAATTGGAGAATGACTATTAGAGGGATCAAGTGGCACAAACCACCGTCTATTAGTAAATCAAAGCGTTATGAGTAATGAGATTAGTATGTTAAAAACCTAAAACCAAGGAGGAGTGTTATGAACCTTTTTTTCAACAATGCCTTTTACAAGATAGTTGGTATTCTCCCCGATCCAAGCTATACCGACGCGACAAACGAAGCAATTGCTGCGTTGAGAGACACCAGCCATTTTGAGTGGTACCTGGTTCCGTTTTTGGCGGTTGTCTTCTACATGTATTTCACAGAAGTAGAGCGCAAGAGGTGGGACATCGTGATGGCCGGTCTGGCGTTTTACGGGCTGGAGTGGTTTTTCGAGATACTAAACGCAATTTTCCTGAAGGTTCACGGAACATCCGCCATCTGGACAGCGCCGGCCGACAGCGCCTATATCATCACCGTGGGTCTCAACATCGAGATAACCCTCTGGTTTGCCATGGCGGGAATACTCTTCGCCAAAATCCTCCCAGAGGATAAAAAGATGAAGATTTTGGGGATACCCAACAGGTGGTTTCTTGCAATGAGTAACGCGATCCTCTGCGTTTTTTTCGAGATTGTTTTAAACCGCTGGGACGCCCTCATCTGGGAATACAGCTGGTGGAACTGGTACAACCCAATTCTCATAATCATCATCGGGTACTCCCTCTATATGTTCTTCTCGTTTTGGGTACACGACATGGAGTCAATGAAAAAGAGGATTGTCGTTGTCTCGACGATGTGGTCAATCGTTGCGGTTTGCCTCATCGTGTTTATGGGCATCCTTAAGTGGATTTAGCACCGTTGAGGTTTGATTAAATATTTAATTGGGGGAGCATATAACACTATATGTTCCCCTCTTTTTTTACGGCTTTTTAGTATTGACTATCGTCCTTTGGAAATTAGGGACATTGATGTAATGTCATTGATAAGCGTGGGGAAGATCACAAATTATGAACAGTCTTTTTTATTAGGCGTCTCTATCCTCAAGGGCGATAACACTGCCGCCAGCGCCAAGGAAAAAGAGGTTTCTTTTTTCTTTAAGACCACCTGACACTCCCGAATTGACCTCCTTAAGAGGAATCTTTGTAACAATTTGTCCATTATTCAAATCTATCTTGACAAAAAAACCCTCCTTGTTTCCCCCAACCGTCCCCATCGTAACGTACATAAATTTTCCGGCCGTCACAAAGGGATATAGCCTATTGGAATAGGTGAATGACTCCATATTCCAAAGTACTGTCCCCGTCCTGTAATGATACGAAGTTATCGAATACCCAGCGGGCATTTTGCCCCTTCTGGAATAGTAATTTTGCGCAATGACAATTCCCTCCCCAACTTGAATAACGTCCCCAACAACTTCTGTGTATTTAATGGCAGGCCTGATGCGTTCAGAGCTATTCCAAAGAAACTCATCGCTGACATGATCAACAGCGCTCACTCCTTCCCGGAATCTGCCATCTATCATGCACCGCTCAATCCTCACCCTATCTTTAAAAATGTAAATAACTTTTCTAACAAGGGGGCTTATGTCGCCCTTAACCAAAACCATCTTTGTTGTATCGAAAATTAGGCGGTGATCCATCCCAAATCGGTCCCTCATAAGCATGTAAACAAACCCATCGTAAAAAAGGAAGTTCTTTATCCCACCTTTGTCTGGAAACAAAGCCCGTATTGCAATATTCACAATGGGAACCTTGTAATAGTAAAAACCGTGCTTCTGATTTAACGACCAAATATGATAGTCGGAAATTACAAAAACCCTATCCTCGGACGGGGCCGGTGCATACGAAAGATTACCATCATGGGGAAACTTAAATTTCCAGAGTTCTTCCATAGTTTAAAACCTCAAACCATTTTAAGCCCCAATAGACTTTATGTCAATACTGTTTTTGAATCCTATTGAAAAAAAGTAAAAAAAGAACCCCTTCAGTTGAAATGTGATTGAAATCAATTTCTAAATTTGGCTTGCAAAAAAACCTTCCATAATCTAAAATAGACTCATGGTCAATTACAGCAAAAAACACTCAGAAAAATATGTGGAAATATACTTGTCTTACAACGACTGTGAGTCGGACATAATTGGCTCCCTCCTCAAACAAGATGAAATTCCATTCATACTAAGAGACCAGAGAATAACCCCCTACCCTATGAATATCAGTCGTTTTGGCGAACGCCGCTTTGCAGTGCCGGAAACGGAAGTTCAAAAGGCAAAAGATCTCATCTCTGATGCAATTGACTCCGGGGCTATCTTTGGAGATGGAAAGTTCAAAAAAAAGAAATAGTTTAGAGGGTTTCTCGATTGATTTGCTAAAAGGTTAAAGCATTGAAATTCGCCGCTGACGCCACACTGGGAAGGCTTTCAAAATGGCTGAGAATTATGGGGTACGACTGCATCTATCCCGCTGTGTTAGATGAGCAGAAGTTTGATGACAAAAGATTGTTTCTGACCCGCAGTGCCAGTGTAAAAGGAACAGGTATCATCTTCATCGGATGCAACAACATAAAAGATCAAATAGCGGTCTTAACCCGCATTTTACCCATAATGGGAAATATCCAGCCATTTTCTCGGTGCGTTGTTTGCAACATCGCCCTTAAAAGTCTCAAAAAAGATGAGGTCTTAGGAGATGTACCCGACCACATCCACCGCGTCCACGACAATTTCAGATTTTGTTCAAATTGCAAAAGGGTGTTCTGGCCCGGAACCCATAAAGAGAAAATGGAGAAGCAAATCGAGACCTTCTTTAAATAATATTTCGGATAATACCACTATGTTTAAAAAGGGGCCTATTTAAGCCCCACTCAAATTTAACATCATTTATCTCTTTCATATAAGCACCCTTTATGATACAATAAGCGCAAATTTTACACTTGGTCTCAAGTGTTTCTAATTAAACACAATTTTTTAAAGGAGACTTTCAAATGGTAGAAACAGCAGACAAGGAACTTTGGGAAAAGATAAAAAAAGATGCCTTAGAGGGGTTTGAAATTCTAAAAGGAGAAGTGGCAAAATTCACAAAAGAGCTCGAAAAACATGGCAAAGTAGTAAAAAAGAAAATGGACCTCTCTTCCATCCATAGGAAATTGCATCAGAACTTTACACAACTCGGCAGTAGAGTCTATGAATTAGTCGAAGATGGTCAGCAAGACAAAATTCAAGAAGACTCAGAATTTGCCGACATCGTCTCAAAAATAAAAGAACTCAAAACTGAAGTTGAAGCAATAGAAGTCGAGATTGAAAACATCAAGAGCTGATAGTATATTTCATAGGGTTGGTCGGGGTTGCTGGTATGGTTAATGGGGTTAGTCATTTGTAAGAGTTGGTCGTATGTTTGAGATGGTTGCTGGTATATATTTGGTTGGGGGTAGTCGTTTCCAGCGCCAATAGTGTTGTGGGGCTGGTCAAATATTGGGGGGGTCGGGATTGGCAACTTACAGCGCTAACAGTATTGAGGGGTTTGTAGAATAATGGGGGGAGTCGAATATTGGGGGGAGGGTAGATTACAAGACGTCTCAATCTTTGTCGCTGTCACTTATCTCCAAGCTGATGTTAATCACCACATCCTTTTTTATATCATTTAGCCTTAAAGTGAGGGGAATCTTAAAGGAGGAGGAACCTATCCTCAGTACCTTTCCCCCAAAGACAAGATCTACCGCAGCAGGCCTCGGAGACTGGGGCGTTTTAACCACCTCAACATTTTTTTTAACGGGACTTTTGGATAAGTCACCGCTGTCAATTTCCACTTCAACGGTCTTATCGTCATGGATCAATTCCCCCACCACAGTACTTTCTTCAACGCTGCCTTTGCTTTTGGATAAATTACCACCCCCGATATCTACCTGAATATCTTCATCTTCATCAAGAGCAATCTCGATTTCGCCACTATTGTCATCCACCGAATCCCCATAATCCCCCATCACTCCCAAATCGTCGGTTTCGGGCTTTATCTCTTCGCCCGTGTAAGTTGAAATTTCGCTTGATCCAAGCACCTCCTCTTCCGTTACCCCTAATACCTCCGCATGATCATCGGGCACCACTTCATCTTCGAGAGACTCTTCGATTTTCATTTTCTTCTCTTCGTTCGCATTGTAACGAAGTATTTTTTGGCTCTCGTAAGATTCCTTAATGTGTCTTAGAGCCATCTTCGATATACCAGTCAAAGTCGCCATCACTCCAGGCCCCTGGGTTGCAATGGCTTCATAATATGGATAGCCCTCCTTATTAATTTCAGATAACATTTCTTTCACTTCGCAGATATTTTTCAGGTCACGTTTATTAAACTGCATGACAAACGGTATAGTCTTTAAGGTTTTTCCATATTCGTTGAGATTCTCTTCAAGGTTTTTCAAACTTGCGATGTTGTCATCCAACTTTTCAACCTGGGAGTCTGCCACAAAAACAACACCGTCAACACCTTTCAAAACCATTTTTCTTGTAGCATTGTAAAATACCTGTCCGGGAACCGTGTAAAGATGAAATCTCGTCGTAAAGCCTTTTACGTCTGGAATCTCAACTGGCAGAAAATCAAAGAAGAGAGTCCTGTCTGTCTGGGTCGGCAAGGTAATCAGTTTTCCGCGATGTTCCGGATTTAGCTTCTGATAAATAAATTGAATATTTGTGGTCTTACCGGAAAGACCGGGCCCGTAATAGACTATCTTTGCGTTTATCTCTTTGCTGGCATAATTAATTAGAGCCATAAATATTCCTCCTATTACCTCTTCTTTTCCCGAACAGAAATAATCTTTTTAGCACTATTTGCAATCAAAGCCGATACACCCTTGCTGTTTGCAACACTTTTAATATCTTTTTTGGTTAAAAATTTCAAAAACCTTATCGCCACCCCCGGCGGTGTCTTGGGATTATTAACAAGTGCCAGCTTAATGGAATAATTTTTGGTCCATTCATTATTCATGACGATTAACCTTAATGCCTCATCACTTGACTGCTTCGATTTGGCAATGTTCAGTATTTCCTCATCAGTAATTTTTGGACTCTTGATTGTAGCTGTGATCACGAGCTTGTTTGAATCGCGAAGGAGAATTGTACGGGCCTCTTTGTCACATTTCGTGGCAAGTTTCATCTTTTCAGAAACAGACATAAACATGATCTTCTGACCAATTGTTTTTTTCTCCTCTTCATCTTCATCGGCTGGTTTTTTTGCACCTTCCCCCGCCCCGGAAGTGGTTGCACCAGTGACTGTTCCTGTCACTCTTGGAGTTGTCGTATCCACAATACTTTTTTCTTCAGGAATTTTTTCATCACCAGCATCAGCCACACCAACTCTGGCATTAGTTTTAACTACAGTTTCTGATGCAACTGTAGTTTCAGTTGGGCTTGCTCCAAATCCATCCCTTAATTCTCGCAGCTTCTCTCTTATCGCCGCTGTAATGGCAGGATTTTCCATGAGGGCATTAAATATCTTTTGAGAGCGAGAAAGTCTCACATAGTTATTGCTTATCATCTCAACAATTGCAGGATTTTTTACTTGGGCAAGATAGGCAATCGTATTATCTGATGTGAACTCACTCAGTATTACTATCTTGACAAACTTAGTCCTGTCCTTGTGATACCGGATCAGAAAATCTATCGCTCCGGGGTCAATACCTCTTTTAATAGTCTCAACAATGATGTCAGTCGAAAATATTTTTAGGGTATTCTGCGCTTTTTTTTTGATTTCTACGTCCTTATCGAAACAGAGGATATAAAGAATTTTTAGCAAATCCCTCGGTGGAAGTGGTATTGCGCCACTTGCCGCCATCAACCTCACGTTTCTGGGAGATTTTGGATCGACAAACTTGGCTATATTTTTTGTGACATTTATTTTCATTGGTCTTTGTTGACGATGATGGGATAAAACCCCCTCTCTTTTAAAAGACTTAAAACCTTCTTCGCATCTTCAATATTGTTATAACTTCCGATCATGATACGCTTAAAAGTAACATCTACCTTTCTTGTCTTTGAGGGGAACGGGACCAGAACCCTCTGAATTTAGCTTTAAAATTAGTGCTTTTGTCTCATCTTCGTTGAGATTTTCTCCAACGATTGGGCAGTACGAGTCGAGTTTCCTGTTTATCTCTTTGATATGAGTGAAATATCCGAGAGTGGAAACCTCATCTCTTACCCTGTTGAGTTTCTTATGGATAATGAAGGCTCCCAATTGCAGCAAGTATTGCTTCGGGCTCGGTTTTCTTGGGGAGTGTATCATGTTTTGCCGGACTGGTGGATCGAGGCAACATTTTTTCCTCTTGTTTCACACAGCCGGAAAAAAGTGTTGGCAGCAACCATCATCAAAATCATTAGAAGGGGCAATAGCCTTACTGGGAGTAAAGGGAAAAGAGACACCCCTCCCCCAACTGACCAACCCAGCCAACCTCGCCCAACTCCCCAATTAGTTTACCGACACTAACAACCCCCATTTACCAGCAACCCCATTTATCGACAAC
>JAUWME010000245.1 GCA_030613285.1 Candidatus Zymogenus sp.
GAACAAACCTATCGAAAGAGGTATAAAAAAAGCGAGGCCAAAAATAAAAGACGCCGCAAAAAATTTAATCCCAGAAAGAAATAGTCCCATGAAATCCGTCCATGGTGGCATTCCTTTTTTACCGATCATCACCTCTCTCATCCCTTTTATTGCATAACCTGCGGTTACAACGTTCCCGAAGAAAGGAATGCAATTTATTGCGCAACCAAGAAGGAATCTCAAAGCAGGTTCTTTCCCATTGAGGGGATATCTAAATACATCAAATATTTTCCGCATACTTTTTCCAGTTAATTAAATGGGGCTGATCTTTCAGGTTTAAATAATACCCAACACCTATATATTTATAAACAGGTTTAGCATTTGCTGAACTGCTTCCTTAGATTTACATTAAACCGCTTATTACTTTGTTGAAGATGTTTATGGCAATGAGGTTATTGATGGCAGCCAAGCCTCCCCAGATGACAATTCCTCCAACAGCTACAATTAATGTATAGGTGAAAGCAGATGTTTTGGAACTTTCCATCAAAACAGGTAGGGCTTGGTATAAGATATACAAACCGTAGATGGCGATGATAAGTCCGATAACAAATCCAGACCATGAACCCAGAAGAGACATCTTGGGATGGATGGCTAATACACTACCGATGAGAGAAGGTGTACATGCGCAGGAAACTGCTTTGAAAGCATTGGGGTAATTTTCCTTACCACCAAATTTGGGAGCCATGTAGTTTACAATGAGAGCTGTAAGAAATACTCCGCCGACGGTGAGGAGTAATTGTATTATTATATGTATGAGCGAAGAGGTTACTGGTAGTCTGAAATTACTTCCTGCGCTTGTGTCAAAGCCTACAGCCGAATACCCAATAAAAGTTGCCATGAATGGAATGAGTGCAAGAATGGCAAGGTAAAACATCGGTTGCTGTAAAGTGTTAGATTCCTCTTTTAGCTGAGGAAGGGTCTCATTTGTTTTAAGCAAAATCCCCATTACTTTGTCAAATATGTTCATAGTACCTCCAGAAACAAGATATTTAGAAAAAACAAATTTTAGAATATGTATAAATCCGTTATTAGTACGATGTTACCAAGCCAGACAATACAAAAGTCTGGCAACATTTATTAAAATCTGATTTGTATTTAGACAATTTGAGTGCTTGTAAAATTATTGCAATGTTTATGTAACGTTAGATAATGAAAATGTTTCACCAACACAAAAATTGCCAACCCCCCAAATTACCAACTCTTCAAATCACCAGTATTCTTTACGACAACCCCCGACAACCTCAAATTACTGCCAACCCCCTTTACGACAGCCCACCCAAATTACCGACAGCCCGATAGGTGCGATAGAGTTCAGGATAACGTTAAGTAAAAAGATTGTCAAGATAAAAGAAGTTTCAAATTACAGAGTAATTATAGAGTATATAACGTGTTTTCTGATATTAAATGCACCCAGTTTTTCTTCATTGTATCTATTGCTTCGTCCAATTTGTCTACCCCGACGATGAGAATTGCATTGTTGCCGATACGTCCAATGTAAGGATAGAGGTAATGGACATTTATATTTGCATCTTTTAGTGGTTTTAGGACGGCGTTTAGACCTCCAGGATGATCTGGGGTTTCCACCGCAAGGACTTCTCTTTGTCTTACTTTGTATTCATGGTCTTCGAGGATCAGAACCGCTTTTTGGGGATCATCTACTACCATTCTTATTGTTGTCAGATCTGATGTATCGGCGACGGTTATTGCCCTGATGTTTATTCCCTCTGCACCAAGAAAATCTGATATATCCGCAAGTTTTCCCGGTATGTTATCCAGAACTACTGAAATCTGTTTTATCCGCATTACAAAAAACTCCTTGGCCTTTTAAATTGTTTAAATCTATTTTAGAGAGTCGTATCCAATGGTGAGCGCATTTGAATTCATCTCGATGACTTTCTTTTTTCCTTCAAAAATATCTCCGAGTCCGCCGATTGCCGCATCAATATTGACAAGGTTTGTCTTTTTTATGAATGCCCCCAACATTATCAAATTTGCGGTTCTTGCATCACCAATTCCTTCGGCCATATCTCCTGCATCAATGGCAATAGATTCGATGTCCCCTCGGCTTGGGTCTTCGTCAATCAACGTGGAGTTAAGAAAAAGTATCCCCCCTGTTTGCACCTTGTTTTGGAAACTGTGAAGGGATGGTTTGTTCATGACAACGATAAATTCTGGTGATGAGGCGATGGGTGATGCTATTTCTTCATCGGAAATGGCCACGGTGCAATTTGCGGTACCGCCCCTCACTTCGGCTCCGTAAGATGGGAGATATGTCACTATTTTATCTTCTCTCATGGCTGCAACTGCAAAGGTGTATCCCATCATGAGAACCCCTTGACCGCCGAAGCCGGCAAATATGGTTTTAATCTGCATTTACGGCCTCTTTTACTTTTTTATTTTCAGTGATGTCTTTGATAACTCCCAGAGGGAATACCTTTGTCATATCTTCGTCAATCCACTTGCAAGATTGCAAGGGGTTCATCTTCCAGTTTGTGGGACATGGAGAGAGCACTTCCACAAGTGAGAAACCGATATCATCCATTTGGATCTGAAAGGCTTTTTTTATAGCCTTTTTTGTTTTTTTAATAGACGGAACGTCAATAACGGTGGTTCTTTCGATATATGCAACCCCTTCGTCGAGGGTGGCCAGCATCTCGCTCATCTTGATCGGCGCGCCATCTCGTCTCATCTCTCTGCCAAATTGCGATGTGGTGGTCTTTTGGTTAAAGAGCGTTGTGGGAGCCATCTGCCCGCCGGTCATGCCGTAGACGGCGTTGTTGATGAAGATTGTTGTGAATCTTTCACCGCGGTTTGCGGCATGGATGGTTTCTGCTGTACCGATGGCTGCAAGGTCGCCGTCGCCTTGATAGGTGAAAATTACACGATCGGGGAGTACTCGCTTCATTGCGGTTGCGATTGCGCCCCCTCGGCCGTGCGCCGATTCAACACAATCAAAGTCAAAGTAGTTGTAGAGTAAAACTGCACACCCTGCAGGCGGAATGCAAATTGTTCGATCGGCAATATCCATTTCTTCAACGAGCTCGGTAATGAGTTTTGCCACAATGCTGTGCCCGCAACCGGGACAGTAGTGCATTGGAACTTTTTTTAGATATTTTGGTCGGGAGTATACTTTTTTCATATTGCTAAAATCCCTTTTGATAATATTGGCTGGAAATGATTTTTACTAATTCCATCGGTGTCGGAATTACTCCGCCGGGTCTGCCGTAGAAATAGACCTCCGAACTGCCTTTGAGAGAAAGCTCAACGTCTTCGATCATCTGGCCGGCGCTCATCTCAAAGACAACGAAGAGTGAAACTGACCTTGCCCATTTTTTGATTACTTCAGAAGGATACGGCCAAAGAGTGATGGGGCGAATCAAACCAACCTTTAGTCCCTCTTTTCTTGCCCTTTTAACTGCCCCCTTTGCAATTCTTGCGGCCGTGCCGTAGGCGACTACTGCAATCTTTGCATCGTCCATCATAAACTCATCGCACTTAATCTCATTTTTTGTGATCATCTTATACTTACGCATCAGTTTCCAGTTGTGCTCTTCCATATCTTTTGTGTTGAGGATTAAGGACCTCACAAACCTTGATGGTCGCCCCTTTGCTCCATCGATTATGTAATCTTTTTTGGGTAGTTCTCTCGGTTTGTAGTTCTCAAATGTTACTGGTTCCATCATCTGTCCCAACATTCCGTCGGCCAGTATGAGTACCGGGTTTCTGTAATAGTCAGAGATATCGAAGGCCTCCATGGTTAGATCGGCCATCTCCTGGCAGGAAGCGGGGGCCAGCACAACTGTTCTGTAATCGCCATGTCCGCCGCCCCGTGTTGATTGGAAATAGTCGGACTGGGCAGGTGAGATGTTTCCGAGGCCCGGTCCACCCCTTACCATATTTACGATGACCGCAGGAAGTTCGTCTCCGCAAAGAAACGAAATCCCTTCTTGTTTAAGACTGATTCCAGGGCTTGATGATGAGGTCATCACCCTTGCGCCGGCCACGCTGGCGCCCAGTACCATATTGATGGCCGATATTTCGCTTTCAGATTGGATAAAGATACCATCTTCTATTTCGGTTAGCCTTCTTGACATGTATTCGGGGAGTTCATTCTGGGGTGTGATGGGATAGCCGAAATAGCAGGTGCATCCTGCCCTGATGGCGGCTTCGCCCACTACGGTGTTTCCCCGCATTAGTTTTTTGGCGCTTTTATGTTTTGGTTTTTCAACAGTATTATTTTTCACGATATACCTCTATTGCCGCTTCGGGACACGCAACCGCGCAAAGAGTACAGCCGTTGCACCTGCTTTCACCTTTGTCGTTGACCTTTGCGGGATAGTACCCTTTGAGATTCAGCTCCTCGGATATTATTATCATTTCTTTTGGGCACGCCTCGATGCAGAAGAGGCATCCTTTACACATTTCTGTGTCGATTTCGATTTTCCCTTTCAATTATTTGTTCCTATTTTATTATGTTGATGTTGTGTGGCTAAAACTACAGTATAATATATTTTAGGTGTAAATGTCAAGGAATTTTGTGGAA
>JAUWME010000218.1 GCA_030613285.1 Candidatus Zymogenus sp.
GTTTTTGTGAACGGAGTGTACCTGACAACCTACAACGCCGATGGTCTTATTGTTTCTACTCCCACAGGTTCCACGGGATATTCCCTCTCTGCGGGTGGGCCGGTTGTTCACCCGACCATCTCTGTCATAATAATAAATCCCATCTGCCCCCACACTTTAACAAACAGACCAATCCTTGTTCCGGGGGATTCAGAAATTGAGATTAAACTCCATTCCGAGGACAGCAACGTATTTGTAACCCTCGATGGTCAGGTTGGGGTTGATTTTGTTGGGGGGACAAGCGTTGTGGTGTCAAAGTCAGAACGCAAAGTCCACCTTATTGAGCCACCGGAGAGAGATTACTATGACGTTTTGCGAACAAAGCTGAAATGGGGTGGTAAATAGATAAAATGCTTGTTGAGCTTTCCATAAAAGATTTTGCCATTATTGATGAGCTTTCCATCACGTTCTCAAATGGGTTGAACGTTTTGAGTGGTGAGACCGGGGCGGGAAAGTCGATAATAGTAAATGCTGTTAATCTGATTCTGGGCGACAGGGCCCACGGCGACCTTATCAGAACGGGCTCTGATGAGGCCGTGGTTGAGGCGTTGTTTGCACTTCCCGAAAAAAACCCAATCTACGATTTCCTCTCCCGACGAGGTGTTGAGGTGGGCGGCAAAGAGTTGATAATTAAAAGAATTGTTTCTCGTGCGGGGAAGAACAGGGTTTTTGTCAATGGTTCTATGATAACTCTTACCATTCTTTCTGAGGTGGGCGAAGAGCTTATCAATATATCGGGGCAGCACGAACACCAGACCCTCCTGAGACCTGATAGGCACATTGATGTCATCGATGAATTTGGCAAACTTATCCCGAAGAGGATGGAGGTTGCCCGTTCGGTGGGAAGGCTCAAAAAAATCATAGATGAGCTTGATTCCATTAGGGTTGATGAGACTGAAAAAGCGAGGAGGGAGGAATTCCTCAGTTTTCAGGTAAAAGAAATAGATGAGGCAAATCTTGAAAATGGGGAGGAAGAGGGGCTTAAATCCGAAAGGGGAGTTTTGGCAAATGCGGAAAAACTCTACAAAAACGCCGAGGAGGCAAGGAATAACCTTGATACCATTGACGGCTCGGCACAGGAGCTTGTGGGGAAGGCTGTAGGCAATTTAAATGAGATCGTCCAGATAGACAATGAAATTTCCCCTCTTGTGGAAGCCCTGAAGAACGCCCTCTACACGATAGAAGATGCCGCCAAGGAGCTAATTGCCTACTCTTCAAAAATTTCTTTTGATCCCAAAAGGCTTGAGGAGGTGGAGGAGAGGTTGAGGCTCATCTCTTCCCTAAAAAAGAAATATGCGACTTCCCCGGAAGCGCCAATATCAGACATCATCGCTTTTTCCGAGAAGGCAAAAAGGGAGCTTTTGGGGATTGAAAAAAGCGATGAGAGGATGGGGCTTCTTGAAAAGGAGATTGAGATTGAGCGTGAGAGGGCCTTTGGACTTTCAACCTCATTGTCTGAGATGCGGAGGCGGGTCTCCTATGTTTTTTCCAAGAAGATCGTTGAAGAGGTAAGATCTCTTGGGATGGACGGCACAACGTTTTCTGTTTCAATTGGAAGAGAGAGGGCCGCCCCTGATGATAAACTCTCCGCCGGGGGATTTCTTCTGACGGGAAAGGGGATTGACCGCCTCCAGTTTCTTATCTCTACCAACGTTGGGGAAGAGCCTCGCCCACTAGCAAAAATTGCCTCTGGAGGAGAGCTTTCGAGGATACTCCTTTCTATGAAGAAGACTCTGGCCGAGACGCAAATTATTCCGACCCTGATCTTTGACGAGGTCGATTCCGGTATCGGTGGTGGAATTGCCCAAATTGTGGGGAGAAAACTTCGGGATGTGAGTCTTCACCAACAGGTAATTTGTATAACGCACCTCCCGCAGATTGCAGGATTTGCAGACACCCACTACTCGGTCGTCAAAGAGACGAGACACGACAGAACAAAGACGAAAGTCGAGCGATTGTCTCTTGATGAAAGGGTAATGGAGATTGCTCGTATGTTGGGCGGTGAGACGATTACCGAGACGACGTTGCGACACGCAAAAGAGATGATAAAATCCGCCCACGATTCGAATTGAGAGTAATATTATTATGATAGCATTGCTATTGTGATATCGTCGATAGACATCTCTGATATAAAATGATACCTGCCTTTTGAGAAGATGAAAGAGTCAGGAAAAATTGATTATTTAAAAGGAAATATGGGAAACGAAATGATTAGAAAAGCCGAAGTTGCCGATGCAAAAGAAATTCGGGCATTGATTGAACCATACGGCACAGCTGGGGATATGCTCCCCGTTTCATTATCGGAGATTTACGATAAACTCCGCTCGTTCTTTGTGTATAGGGACAAAAGTGACGGCAACGGTAGAATTGTTGGTGTGGCATCTCTTCACGTTACATGGGAGGACTTGGCGGAGATTCGCTCCCTTGCGGTTTTTGATGGTGAGAAAAAAAGGGGGATTGGAAGCGGACTGGTTGAAATGTGTTTAGAGGATGCCATAGACCTTGGAATAGAGCGGGTCTTTGTGCTGACATACGTTCCTGACTTTTTTGAGAAATTTGGGTTTGAAATTGTGGATAAATCGACCCTTCCCCACAAGATTTGGACCCATTGTCTAAAATGCGTCAATTTCCCGGATTGTGATGAGGTGGCGATGATTAAGAGATTGTGATTGTTGAAGAAATATTAATCGAAAAGGTTAGCTGAAAAGGTATAGAAATAGTTAGTAAAAAAGGTATAGAAAATGTTCGGATGACATTTTGCGTTTGGTTGTTTAAGGTGCCCCGATTTTTATTGAAACAGATATCTGGAATCAACTTATGTTTAGACTTGGAGGAAAAACGATGAAAAAAAGAGTTATACTGTTTGTCTCGTTCTGTTTTCTAATCACTGCCGTAAACTTGTATGCGGAGACAGCGGATGAGTGGAAGACAAAGGGAAAAAAATATTTAGATACCAGTGAATATGAAAAAGCCCACGAATGTTTTAACAAGGCAATTGAAATTGATCCTAACAACGCCATGTCCCTCTTTTACCGAGGGTTTCTCCTTTTGACCGCCGGCCGACTTGACGATTCCATATCGGATTTTAGTAGAGTTATCGTTATCAACCCAGGAATTTCCCCAGTCTACTACCATAGAGGAATAGCATACGCCCAAAAGAAGGATTACGCCAAGGCTATCGAAGATTTTACAAGTTCCATAAAAATCGACCCAAATGTTGCCAGAGTCTATTATTTGAGGGCGGTGGCGTATTCAAAGTTGGGAGAAAACAACAAGGCAATAGCTGATCTCAGCACTGCAATTAAAAACAAGCCCGATTATCCCCAAGCCTACTACGCAAGGGCGAAAGTTTATACTGATTTGGGAGAAAAGGGGAAGGCCCTTGAAGACCTAAAAACTGCTTGCAAACTTGGGGTTGCAGGTGCCTGCAATAGGATAAAATAGAAGTGATGGAGTTATGTTTTGGCGCAAAACACACCACAAAAATTGCTTTAATACATAGTGGCAGAAATTGTGATGTGGAAATAATTTTGAATCAATTTGTTTAGATTCTACAAGTCGCCCTTTTTGTGCTTTAGTCATTTGAAAAGACAGGTACGAAATAGGCGATGTTTTAGATGGTAAAAAATAAGAATGAAGATTGCCGTAATATCGGACACCCACGGAAATGTTAAAAGGGCGTCTTTAATTATTGAGAAGGTTTGGCCATTCGACATTTTAGTTCATTTGGGGGATCACGCCGATGATTTGGTTTGGCTGGCCCAAGAAATTGATTGTAGATTTTATGGCGTCCTCGGAAATGAGGACAAAGTGACCCCCGTCCCACCGCATACTATGGCCGCAACTCTGAGTAATGTTGCTTCGAGGGATGTTGATATTGACGGTGATCTCAAAAGCCTAAAAAACGATTCTGAAAAAAACACGGTAAAAGTTGAAGAGGCTGATAAGTCCAATAAATCAATTAGCTTTTCAAACGAGCTTGTCTTTACCGCAGGAGAAACAAATTTCTATGCCACCCACGGGCATACCTTTGATCTTAACCCCTACTACGGAAAAGAGAAATGGAACGAAGGAATCAATGCCTTTGTTCAACGGGCAGAGGAGGAGGAAGCCGGGGTTGCACTTTTCGGCCACACCCACAGTCCCTTTCTTGAGATAATTGGTGGTATGTTGATTATGAACCCCGGAGACATCTACCCCGGAGAGGAGTGGGGGCATGTTGGGATAATTGAGGTTTCGGGAGTTGACCTCAAGGCCGAAGTACTTCGTTTTAATAAGGGAGGTGAGTTTAAAAAGCACCTTCAGATCAAAATATAAGATAGTTAAATACTTTAATCGTAAGTTCAAAATCACGCCTTTGAACTTCAACTAAGCATTAATCCCCAGCGCGATCATCAAACAACTGGACAGTTCCACCCACAAGTAAAATGGATTTAGATGGTTTGAGTTTGGCCTAACCAAACTCATAGTTACTGATGCAATTGCCATGTTCCTTTAAAAGGGCAGGCTCATCCCTTTTTAATGTGATTTTTACACCAGCGGGTAAATAGTGGTTAATAAGATGCATGGATAGGTGTGGGATTATGCAAAGACTCCCTTTTAAGTCCGCGCCTCCTAGTCCTTTCGGGCAGACTTTGCAAAGATCGCTTTTTACAAATAGTTTTAAGAAACCGTCAGATTGCTCAATACTATATTCTTTTACGAGATTAAGTTCGTTGTTGAAAAAATCAAAAATGGATTTAATATTGTCGAGTGTGCTTTCGTTACCATCTTTGCTGTCGGTGA
>JAUWME010000105.1 GCA_030613285.1 Candidatus Zymogenus sp.
AAAGGACTTCCAGAGCGCGTCGTCATCTACAAGCATGCGATGCGAAACGCCCTGATGCCGGTAATCACAATCTTGGGACTCTCGGTCCCTGGCCTTATCGGCGGGAGCGTCATATTTGAATCCATTTTTTCCATATACGGCATGGGGCGATTGTTTTACGCAAGTGTTCTCTCCCGGGATTATCCTGTGGTGATGGGGATTCTGGTCATTGGCGCTGTGCTGACACTGATCGGAAACCTTCTTGCCGATATCTCATATGCATTAACCGACCCAAGAATAAGGAAAGGATAGGATCATGGTAGATGCAAAAAAACGTTTGGGTGATCTTCTGGTCGAAATGAAGATCGTCACCGAAAATGATATCTTCAGGGCTCTGAAGTACCAACAGCAGTACGGTGGGAAAATTGGGCAATCACTTGTAGCCTTGAATATTATTTCCGAAGACAAGCTCTTGGCTACCTTGAGGTATCACTTTGGGCTGCCGGTGGTGGATCTCAGAAAGACCAAGATAAATACCAAAATTCTGGATCTTATTTCCAGCGAGATGGCCGAGAGGTACACTACTATTCCCGTAAAGATTGAAGAGTCGAGGACGGGAAAGACGCTTCTGATGGTTATGTCAAACCCGTTAGATATAAATGCCATTGAGGAGCTGCAATTTGCCGCGGGGTACAAGGTAAGCCCAGTAATCGCAAAGGAAAGTGACATTCACGCCGCTTTGAATAAATATTACAATCTGAAAGGGAGGGCAACCGGTGCTACCAGCGTCTCGGTGGGAGAAGAACCAAAGTCAGATGAGATGACAATCATCCAAGGGGGGGAAGAGATTCGGGTTCAGGATGAGGAAGAGAAGCCACCCTTAAAGTCCCCAGAGAAACCTCCTCAGCAAGAGGACGGGGCAACTAACTACGAATCGGGGTTGAAAGAGAGAAAAATGTGGAGGGCGTTGGTAAAGCTCCTTGTGGAAAAGGAGTACATCACGATGAAGGAGATTGAGGAGATGTTAAAAAAGGAGCAGTGAACTGCCTTTGTCTTGCTGAGAATGACACCATTTGTCATTCCCGCAAAAGCGGGAATCCATGCTAATATAAAATCATGATGTTTTTTCCTTGGAAAGTGGAAACGTAGCAAATATCAATCTGGATCCCCAGTCAAGCTGAGGATGACAGTATAAATATCAATCTGGATTCCTTTATCAAGCAGGAAATGACAAAAAACTGTCATTCAAGAGGAGCAAACCGCCTTTTAGGCGGGAGAGCGACGAAGCAATATCAATATGCTTTTTGGCAATTAGCAGACTGTAACTTTTCAAAAACAGTTTAACAAATTCCATCGGGAGATCCTTATGAAAACCGGCGTAGCATACTTTGAGACCAGAAACCCAAAACACGTCCTTACCGACCTGAAAGACATGGTTGACAAAAATTGCAACTTTGTGGTGCACACCTACAGCGAATACGATCTAAATTTCAACTCCCTCGTAATGCGCGATATCGTCAAGCTGTCCCAGGAAATGGGCCTTGAGGTTTACATCAACCCCTGGGGGCTGGGGAGGGTGTTCGGCGGCCCAGAGCCATACTCCCACTACGTAGCTGAACACCCCGAAGAGTGTCAGCGAACAGCGGACGGTCGCCATGCCCCAATTATTTGTATGAACAGCGAGCCTTTCAGGCAATATATGAAGTTCTGGATTGATTCTGCGGCGGAGACCGGGGCCGAGGTCGTCTTTTGGGACGAACCCCATTTTCACTACACCCTGGATGTGCTGATGGGGACTGGAAAAGATGACGAGTGGGCCTGCGCCTGCGGGATGTGCAGAGATATCTTCAAAGAGCGGTTTGGGAGGGAGATGCCCAAGGTGCTGGACGAGGAGGTAATTCAGTTTCGTGACGATACCATTACAGATATGTTCATTGACCTTACCGCCTACACCAAACAAAAGGGGATGAAAAATGCCGTCTGCGTCCTGCCGGAGGAAAATCCCATCGTGGGTGTATCAAAGTGGGAGCTTCTGGCAGAAATCCCCCACGTGGATATCTTTGGCACCGACCCTTACTGGATGATCTTCAACAAACCCTTGGACGATTACGTCAGGAGTTCAACGAGGAGGGTGCTCGACATCTGCAATGAAAAGGGAAAAGAAGCCCAGATGTGGGTGCAGGCATTTATGATCTTTGAGGGCAGAGAAGCAGAAGTGGGTCAGGCCGTTCAGATCATGGCGGAAGAGGGGTGCAAAAACATTGCGGCGTGGGCCTACAACGGTTTTGCCTTTATGAACCACAAGTGCCAAGACCACGAAAAGGTGTGGGAAATTTTGGGCGAGGCTTTTGGTGAAGTACGGGGCAAGGTGGGGTGAGGGGCTAAAGACAATAAAACGCTATATTTTTAAAACATTTGATAAATCGTGAATGACAGCAAATAAAAAAGGTTTGGAATTTAATCTAACCGAAAAGTGCAGTAGTACTGTTTGTTATCAGAGACTCTTGGGGTGTTCAAAAAAAAATCAGTTTGCTTAAAAAAATAGTGGAGTGTTTTAATAATTGTTGCCAAATTCATACTGACTGCACACGCATCAGCCCTTGCCGACTTCTCGACGAAACAGCAGGCAATCTTGTTCAGATAGTTTCCTTCAAGGTTTTAAGCTCCCCCTCCATTTTCTCAATCTCCTCCTCAAGGGCCTCAACCTTCATCATCTGGTGAGGCCTGACAGAGTGGGCAGGAAGAGACTCCTCAAGGTCAGCAAGCTCTACCTTCAGCTTTTCAATCTTATCAGTCAAATCATTAATTTTGCTCATACAAATATTGGCTCCTTTTTGAGTAAATGTAAGTCAAACTATTCTATTATCACATTGGTCTATTATGTCAAGGGATTGACCCGTCATTTTTTGTTCCCTTGAAAAAGCTAATGCAAAGAGATTCTCCCTGCAATTGCTCTTGGGAATTTTATTAAAGAGGGGATTCATAAAACCATATAAGTCCCACCGAACTGCGGCAGAAGATTTTGGTAAGAAAGATAGAGAATAAAATTGGTGTATAAACACCTAACGCAAAAGTCCAAACTTTTGATGTAGAGACGCATCCAGCCCTTCGTTGACAATATACATAAAAGATCAAAGTGCAAATTATTTGTACACTCTATGCAAAATATCTTGCAGTTTTTCAAATAGTATTCCAAACCAATCTAAGGTTTATTAAACAATTTTTAAACTATTGAAACTACAGGGTTTTTTAAAGGTTTGTTTTGCAACACCATACCCTCAGTATATTTATTGGCATACAATTTGCATAATTAGTATTATAGAGAAATATTAGGAGGTAAATGTAGATGACACCTGTCGTTACGAAATACTGCCCCTGGAATAATTCGAGGGGAATATGGTTGTATTTTGATGACAGTAAAAATATTGAAGCAAAGGCATTAATAGTTATTAAGGAAAAAAGATGATTGAAAAAACTGTTTCCAATATGGTAATGCGTTTTATTATAGACGCCACCGAGGATGTTATGGGAAAAAATGGCCTCAAGGCACTTTTAAACTATGGCGGGTTGATGTATCTCCTCGAAAACAAACCTGACTACTCTTTCGATAAGCACTACACCGATGAGCAGTATGGGGCGTTGACCTCCAGCCTCTATCAGGTTGTTGGCACACAGGGTGGGAAGGCACTATTTCGTATGGTAGGGAAGGCGTCGGGGGCTTCCGTTATTGAAAAGGGCATCTTTGATTCCTTGAAGGACCTTCCCGGCAACGAAAAGCTCTTTAAGATGTTGGAGATATTCGCCATGGCCACCGGCAGGGGAAAGGCTGAAAAGGTGGGGGATGTACTGTCGTATGATAACCCCCAGTGCACCGCATGTCGGGGCATAAAGGATAAAGGCCCGGTGTGCACGCCGATAAATGGCATTTTCGATGAGTTCATCAAGTGGGCCAAGGTGGGTGGAGTCAGGACATTTGAGACGAAATGCAAGGCAAAGGGAGATGATACGTGTCGCTATGAGATATTGCCACTGGAATAATTAGAGGGGAATATGGTTGTACTTTGATGACAGTAAATATGTTTAAATATAAACATTAATGGTTATCAAGGAGGAAAAGGATGACAGAAAAAACTGTTGCGAATGCCGTTGTTCGAATAGTTCTGGATGGTGCCGAGGATGTTGTTGGAAGAAACGGCCTGAATGCACTTTTGAACTACGGTAAGATGTCCCACCTTATAGGCAACAAGCCGGAATTTTCTCTGGAAAAAAACTTTACAGATGAGGAATACGCCGCCATAACTTCAAGCTTTTATAATATACTCGGTATAAAAGGCGCCAAGGCAATATTGCGACAAGTGGGGATCGCTACGGCAAAGCGGGTTATTGTTTCAGGGGCGTTCAACTCGATTGCGGACTTTGAAAAAGAGGAGAAGCTTTTAAAGGCGCTGGAGATCTACGTTATGGCGTCGGGTAGGGGAAAGGTTTTCATTGATGAGGGAAACATTGTCTACGATAATCCGATGTGCACAACCTGCCTCAAAATCAAAGACGATATTCCCGTATGTACCATCGTAAACGGCATATTGGATGAACTTGCAATCTGGGCTAATGTAGAAGGGAAAATTACTGTAGAGACAAAATGTAAGGCGATGGGTGACGAAAGTTGCCGACACGAGGTTTTGCCTGTTGAATGAGTTATGTGGGTCGTGGGGCTTCGATTATTGTTTAATTAGGGTTAATTGAATATATAGTATTGACGCCAGAGTTATCCTATAGTATCGTCAAAGTCAACACGGAGTTTCGGTTCGATAATAAAATCTAATGAACGAAGAATTTAAGTGAGCATTCGCATTCAAGGTGCAACGAACTTTAATAATCTAAATTTTATCGGAACAAGTTATGCCATTTAGAGAGAAGCTGCCAAATCAGATGTTTTATCTCGGATTAGTTACTTTAGAAGATGTATTGGGAAATAATGGTTTAAAATCGATACTTAATTATTCAGGATTCAGTCACTTTATCGACAATCCCCCCCCCAATAATCTGGAGAAGGAACATACCTCCGATGATTTCATCCGCATGATAACAGGAATTGTAAATGTACTTGGTGAAAAGGGCGCAAGGATGATTTTGTTTCAGGCGGGCATCAGGTCGTTTGAAATAATGCTGGACAAGTTCCCAGCCCTCTTTAACATTGAAGGGATTGAACCAAAGGAGAGAAATCCTGAAAGGATGTTCGAGGAGTTTAAGAGGATATACCAGATTATTGTAGATGCCCTTGTCGGGATGTACGGAGATATTTACAAATTCTATGAATGTGATGAGGGAGTCGCACTGGAGATTGCGCCCTGTTTGTGGTGCCAAGGTTTAAAGACAGAAGGCCCCATTTGTATGACTCCTGCCGGATTTGAATTTGCCGCGGCAAAGTGGATTTTGGGGCAAGAAATTAAAGTTGAGGAAACACACTGCATTGCCAAGGGTGATGATATGTGCAGGATGGTTATGCACAGGCCGGAGGTGTAAAAAATCACTAACAGTTTTATTTGTCTTTCAAATTAGTTTTCTTCATAAAGCCTTGCCCGGTTTTCACGCTCATCTCTTTCAAAAA
This sequence comes from Candidatus Zymogenus sp., assembly GCA_030613285.1. GTDB lineage: Bacteria > Desulfobacterota > Zymogenia > Zymogenales > Zymogenaceae > Zymogenus. Next base: position 5,588 of record JAUWME010000105.1, read on the forward strand.
AGCAAGCTTCTCTTTTGCAGGTTTCTGCTTTACGGCGTGTTCCGCCCTCAGCGCTGTTCCTCTGTCTGGAAAGGTAACAGCCGCCTCAAGTGTTACGGGTCTTTTGACCCTCGTATATTTTGACGCCGTGCCATTGTTGTGCTCTTTTACCCGCCTTTCAACATCGGTGGTCACCCCGCAGTAGAGGGTGTTGTCGGAGCATCTCAACAAATAGACAAACCATTCTTTCATCTTTTCATCCACTAACGGGCACTCCCATCAAAGCGATGTTCCACCGACAAATCACTCAATCATTGCATAATCACTCTAATTAGTATAAATATGTTGATATATCGATGGACACCTATCCTAACCGATTAGCTTACTGTTTGTCAACACCCACCTTGGGAAGGGATATTTGAAATTTCAATGACAGGAGCCTCATGGCGATAATTACAAGCATGGTGATAAAATAGACAACGCTTTTGTTCATCTCAAAATAGAAGAGGGAAAAATAGACGATCCCTCCGACAAAGCACGCCGTGGCGTATATCTCTTTTCGGAAGATAAGGGGGATTTCGTAGACGAAAACGTCCCTCAAAACACCTCCCATAACTGCGGTGAGAACTCCCATCAAGATTGCAAATATCGGCAATATTTCAAGGGCCGTGGATTTCTCTACGCCGATTAGTGTGAAAACCCCAATGCCGATGGCGTCAAAGAAGAGGAGCGGTTTTTCCAACGCCGCAATCTTTCTGGAGAAGATCAGTGTGAAGACAACGGCAGAGACAATTACGATGAGGTATGAAATGTCTTTTATCCAGAAGACCGGCGTGAGACCCAGGATTACGTCTCTTGTGGTGCCGCCGCCTACTGCCGTAACAAAGCCGATAAACAGTGCGCCGAAGAGGTCGAACCTCCTGTTTGAGGCGGCCAGGGCACCACTAACGGCAAAGGTAAATGTGCCGATAAGGTCTAATAAGTAGATAATGTTCATGTTAAATTTAAGTCATTAATGTCATATTATATACCTTCCGCAAGAAATGTCATTCAAGAGGAGAATATTTATTTAAAAAGGCGACGTGGCAATCGGGTTGTTTCTTCCATCAGACTATCAAAAAGTTACCCCACACCAAGCAACAGTCATTCTTTGACCTTCTATGTAACCTTGCCTATCAAAAATATCCCATTAGTGGCGCGAAGGTTCGGGAGCAACCTCACCACATTTCCCGTTTTGTCTTGATTTGCGTTGTTGATGGCCACACTCTTTAATATGTTGAAGCCGACCTCTTTTGAAAATCTCTTGAAATCATTTAAAGTAATAACGCGAATATTCGGAGTGTCGTGCCATTGGAAAGGAAGTTGTTTTGTAACTGGGGCATGCCCAGTTAACAGGAGCTGAAGACGGATTCCCCAATGGCTGAAGTTTGGAAAACTCACAATTCCCTTTTTCCCAATTCTGAGCATCGACTTGATCAAATCCGTTGGATTGTAGACCTGCTGCAGGGTCTGGCTCAAGATTACATAATCGAAGGTATTGTCCGAGTAGTCTTTGACCTCTTCGTTGATGTCTCCATTGAGGACAGAAAGCCCCCTCGAAATACATTGAGTAACATTTTCCTCGACCTGCTCAATCCCGGTGCAAACCGCTTGTTTATTTTCTCTCAAAAAATAAAGGAGGTCACCCTCGCCGCAGCCGAGATCAAGCACCTTGGAGCCGGGTTCTATCCAAGAGGCAACAACCTGAAGGTCAAACCGGATTTTTTTATAGCTGTCCAATTTCTCCATAAACCCGTTCCAAAAAACC
>JAUWME010000258.1 GCA_030613285.1 Candidatus Zymogenus sp.
ACAACCCCTACAGCCCTTACAGCATTACCCAACCTCTTTAACATTACCGACAGCCCCGCCACCCCCCTCCTAAGATACTGACCGCTAAAATTATTGTCAGCAGGGTTTTGGTGCCGAAGGCGGGACTCGAACCCGCACAGGCATAACCCACCACCCCCTCAAGATGGCGTGTCTACCAGTTCCACCACTTCGGCATAATTTTTACTATTTCACTAAGAAAACTAATTAATAGACTGCTTAAAATGAGATTTAAAGTCATTCAGTCGTAGTTTCCATTTATTTTTTAAATATGAAGATGCCAGATCATGTGAAATGTCGCTGATCATATTTTCAGGTTCGATATTATATTTTGAGATAAGATATTCTTTAACAGAAGGTCTTTGCATTAAAAACAATGCGTGATCTACAAACCCATATGCAAGTGCAATAAATGACGCATTGAGCAGTGTTTTGATATCTTCTGAGGTGGTGTTTGGTATTATATTTGGATCTTTAAAGTATAGAATATCTCCATTTATAAGTTGTCCTTTAGAGTATGGCAATGGTCCCTTTGATAATCGAGGGAGCTTAACTTTTGTAGTACGACGCCAATGATGTTGGTCTAAAAACATCATTGGAATGAATCCACTACTTCTTAGAGAACCATCAACATCTTTAAAAGTGCACTGTTTTTTTAATATAGGATTAAACGCAACTTCAGTTCTAATTGCAAGAATATTATTATTTAGTAAAAGTGGTCCCGAATTAATAATATTTATTTCGGTTCCCTCGACATCAATTTTCATATAAACAGCATCGGTGAAATTGTATTTTTCAGCAGCTTTATCAAGCGGTATAGTTTCTAATTCTATATTATCCACAAGTTTATAGTATTCACCTCTGGAAAATGATTCAGCTAATTCAACATCTGCCTGAAGCAATGAGCTACAACCTTTTTTGTTATATATATTTAAAGACTGGTTCTTCTTTCCATCACCCAACGCAATTGCTAAGTGCTTTAAAGATCGCCAAGGAATTGTTGTATTCGAGTTTAGCTTATTCAAACGGTCACATTCTTTTTTGTCCGCTTCAAATCCAATAGCATCAATAGCAGGAGCAATTGGTAACAAATCTTCAACAAATCCCCTTCGACTACCGATATCAAGACAAGTCATCGGATGATCAAGAAGTAGCTGTTTAAACTCTGACGATCCTAGTAATTTATTTTTCAATATAAATACTACTCATAGAAAAGCTATTACACGATTTTCTATACTCATCATGATTCAGATTTCAATTAGAACGTAACATATCCAATTGAACTTTTTTTGTCAAGGTATTTATTGAAAAACCAATTAAATATTTTATTGCTTTCTTTTAAGTGGAATTCCTTGACGTCTAACAGCCTTGTTATAATCACTCCTTTACATCACTTTTACTAATTAGTATCTTCGTCAGTACCTCCAAAGTCTGGGATTTCTATTACTTTTTCAACTCCCGGTTTTGCTTCTTCGCCTTTCATAATTGATGAAGAACCGACATCTAATGAGAAATAGGCAAGTGTCAAGCTTGTTAGCATGAAGACTATTGCTGCCAAAGTTGTGATTTTGTTTAAGAAGGTTGCTGGCCCTGAGCTTCCAAAGAGAGTCTGGCTGGAGCCACCAAATGCGGCTCCCATATCTGAACCTTTCCCTGTCTGTAAGAGCACTATAAGGATTAGTGCAAAGCACACAACAACATGTAAGATTGTAATAATTGCGGTCATCTGAATTTCCTCCTGACATTCTTGGGTTTATAACCAAGAATTGAACAACGACTCCCAATGGTTTTTTAGATTTATAACTTTACGAATTTAACTAATTAAAGCAACTGGCAGTTCAGATATTGCTGTCACAACAGTTGCCCCCCACGATACCCATACTCCCCCGATGCTCCTTGATGTCATCAGTCCCACTTTACAAGTTTTTCGAAGGAATCCGCTTTTAGGCTTGCTCCTCCCACGAGTGCCCCGTCGATATCGGGTATGGAGAGGAGTCCCTGAACATTATCTGGGGTAACACTACCACCATACAGTATTTTTAAGTTATTTGCAAGGTTTTTATTGATTTTGTCCGCCACAAGTTCCCTTATAAATTCATGCATCTCCTGGGCCTGTTCGGGAGTTGCTGTTTCCCCTGTTCCTATGGCCCAAACTGGCTCGTATGCAATAACGATATTTTCGAGCTCTTTTTTGTCAATTCCAGAAAGACCCAGAGTTATCTGCTCTTTGACTACATCCTTTGCTTTACCACCCTTTCTTTCGTTGAGTCTTTCGCCTACGCAGAAGATAGGTTCCATCCCGGCATTTAGCGCTGCTTTAATTCGTTTATTTATCTCTTTGTCCGTATCGCCAAAGACGTTTCGTCTTTCGGAATGCCCGATGATTACCAGTTCTGCTCCCACGGCTTTGAGCATCGCAGCAGATGTCTCTCCGGTAAATGCCCCTTTCTCTTCATAAAAGAGGTTCTGTGCAGAAAGGCGAATGACCGAACCGTTCAGGACGTCTTTGATTGGGTGAAGGACGGTGAAATTTGGCGCTATGACGATGGAGGTGTCTTCAATGCTTCCGAGCATTTTTACCAACTCCGTTGCAAGGGAGATGGCTTCTGGCAAGGCCAAGTTCATTTTCCAGTTAGCGGCTATCAGTTTCTGTCTCATTTTCTAATACCTTTTCTTCCAGCACGGCGATTCCTGGGAGCTTCTTCCCCTCGAGGAGCTCGATGAAGGCACCGCCGCCTGTTGATACGTATGATACATTTGCGATTTCCCCCGCCTTTATCACGGCGACGTCTGTATCGCCCCCGCCTACAATGGTTAGTGCGTATGAATTGACCACGTGGGAGACCATGGCTAATGTGCCCCGAGAGAAGGCATCCATTTCAAACACCCCCATGGGGCCGTTCCAGATAATTGTTTTTGCATTCTGGAGGGCCTCCCTAAAAAGTGTTGTCGTTGCTGGCCCAATATCCATAATCTGCCATTGTTCGGGAATCTCTTGAATCGGGACGATTTTAGTCTCTGCCCTGGAATTGAAATCATCTGCCACAACAGCATCAACGGGGAGGTAAAACTTAACTTCTTTAATTTTAGCCTTTTCCATTAGGCCTGACGCCTTCCAGATCAGGTCGGTTTCGACGGGGGATTTCCCCATCTCGTAGCCCATGGCCGCAAGAAAGGTAAATGCCATGGCACCGCCGATAATAAGTTTATCTACCTTGTCCAAAAGATTTTCGATGGCTGCAAGTTTGTCGGCGGCCTTTGCTCCGCCGAGAATTGCCACAACGGGGCGGGCAGGTTTTTTTACTGCCCTTTCAAAATAGTTAAGTTCGTTTCTCATCAAAAAGCCGGCAGCGCATATATCAAAATATCTTGTTATTGCATGAATGGAGGCGTGGGCACGATGGGCCACCGCAAATGCATTATTGATATAGACATCTGCAAGGCTGGCGAGTTTCTTTGCAAACTTCTCGTCGTTTTTTGTTTCCCCGGGGTTAAACCTCAGGTTTTCCAAGAGCATAACGTCTCCGGATTTCAGCTCCTTGACAAGTTTTTCCACCTTGGGCCCGACACAGTCCGGGGCCATAATCACATCCTTTTCAATGAGCCTGGAGAGTCTTTTGGCCACAGGTTTTAGGCTAAATTTCTCTACGACCTTTCCCTCCGGGCGTCCCATGTGGGACATTAGAATCACGATACAGCCCTCATCCAGGGCAAAATTGAGTGTTGGTAAAACACTCCTTATTCTAAGATCGTTTGTAATATTTCCCAACTCATCCATGGGGACGTTAAAATCGACTCTGATAAGCAAAGTTTTATCTTTAATATTTATTTCATCAATGAACTTAATTTTCGTTCCGGTCATATTGAACATCCTGAAAACTTTGTTTTAAATCAACTCGAAATCAATCTACAATATCTAAAAGAGAGATGACGATTTCTGCACATCTCCTTATTTATCTCCATCAAACCAGCCAGTTTAGCCACTCACGTGAAAGCATATTCTACAAATCGACGGGTCGAATCTACAACTTCTCAAAAATGAAGCGAGCAAGGTCAATGAGTCTCTCGCTGTAACCGCTTTCGTTGTCATACCATGCAATTACCTTGACCATCTCCCCCTCAATAATTGAGGTTAGTTTTGCATCAAAGATGGCCGAATATGGCGAAGATTGATAATCAATGGAGACAAGCTCTTCTTCGGTGTAATGGACAATCCCCTCCATCTTCCCTTCGGCGGCTTTTTGGACAGCGGCGTTAACATCATTGACTTCAACACTCTTTTTTAGTTGCGCCGTTAAATCCACCAGCGACACATTGGGCGTGGGGACACGAAGTGCCATCCCATCGAGTTTTCCTGAAAGTTCCGGAATTACCAGAGAGACGGCCGCCGCCGCTCCTGTGGTTGTCGGGATAATGGACATTGCTGCTGCTCTCGCTCTTCTGA
>JAUWME010000049.1 GCA_030613285.1 Candidatus Zymogenus sp.
TCAACCCCCTCGCCCTTGTTGTGCTTGCTGACCGACTCAATAAACAGGTAGGGCCAACGGTGGGGCAGAATTGACGATGCCTCAACACCTCTGATCCCGTTAGCGTCTTCATTAGACATCTTCATTTATCCTTTGTTTTAACCAGCCCCTTTAATTTGTCAACTTCTTTTTTTAGCCTCTCAAGCTCTTTTCTCATTTCAGGAAGTTTTGAAACCGCTCCCATAGTCTTGAGCCATTTTCTGTGGGGCATTCCGGGAAATCCTGATATAACCTCGCCGGGGCGAACATCCTTTGAGATTCCCGCCTTTGCGGTAATCATAGCGCCATCACCAATTTTGATATGACCAACCAGACCCGCTTGCCCCGACAGGATTACGTTCTTTCCAATCTTCGAACTGCCCGATATTCCCACCTGTGCTATAAGAATTGACCCTTCCTCGACGACAACATTGTGGCCGATCTGAATCAGGTTATCCATGATGACGCCTCGTTGTATCCAAGTTTTCCCCATGGCCGCACGATCGATGGAGCAGTTTGAACCTATTTCCACATCGTCATCGATTCTCACTATTCCAACTTGAGGAATTTTTACATGTTTGTTTCCTTCGTGGGCAAATCCGAAACCATCAGAGCCAATCACTGTCCCTGAGTGAATTATAACCCTGTCGCCGATGATACATCTATCCATTATGGTAACGTTTGGATAAAGGGTTGAGTCCCTTCCCACTACCGCCCCATCACCAAGATAGCCCCCCGGATAAATTACGCTCCCCTCCTTGACCTCTGCCCCCTTCCCAACATATGCCAGCGGGTAAATGGCAGTGACTGGATCGACCTTTGCATCCGGGTGGACGTGGGCGCCATCTGAAATTCCGAAGAGGTTCCTCTCAGTCCCTGTCATCAAAGTCAGGATTTCTGCAAATGCAAGGTACGGATTATCAACCTTGATAAGGGGTTTTTCTTCAAATTGAATCTCTGGAGACACTATTATCGCCGAGGCTTTAGTCTTGGTTAGAAATTCCATATATTTTGGGTTTGCAACAAATGTAATATCCCCTTTAACGGCCTCAACAATTCCGTTTACGCCTGAGATTATTACATTTTCATCCCCAAAAACTTTGCCCCCCACATGGCTCGCAAGCTCCCCAATGGTCTTTTCCATTTCAAATACTTTAATCTACTACAGTTATAATGTAAAGAGGGGAGAGAAGTAAATACCTCCCTCCCCCTATTTCATAATCAGTGTCCCTTAGATGCTGATTAGAAGCTTGTTCCTATGGAGAAATTCCACTCAGCATTGGTTTCGCCCGGTTTCGGGTCGAGATTGTATCCCCACTCTACCCTGATTGGGCCCATGGGTGAAAACCATCTTACACCAGCTCCAACGGAATATCTCAAATCACTAAGATCAATGCTTTCTTTGTCACCCCAGACATTACCCATATCAAAGAATACCACTCCTTTCATCTTAATATCTTCAAAGAGCGGGAAGATAAGCTCAAGGTTGACGATTAGTTCTTTATTGCCTCCCAGATACTCACCAGTCACGGGATCTGTAGGGCCAATACTGTAGGGTTTAAATCCCCTGATTGTATTTAACCCGCCAGCGTAAAATCGAGATTGAATTGGAAGGTCTCCTGACTGAAGATTTTCAGCCCAACCGAGTAAAAGCCTGGGATGGAATACGAGTTTCCAATAAACTGGGAAGTACCAACTCGATTCAAGCACTGTTTTATAATATCTCTCGTCGCCGCCTATACCTGCAAAAAACACCGAGACGGAGTTCATGGAACCTTTGCTTGGATCATAGACATTGTCTCTTGTGTCCCTTACCAGCATTGCTTCGATACCACTTGTGACGGTATCTCCCTCTTCCGCCCAAATATCCGCGTGGGCGTTGGCAGCAATATTCTTAATTTCCACCTTGTTGAAAATATAGGTGATAAAGAGTCTCGTTTCCTCATCGATGACCCGATGTCCACCGGTTAACTCAAAACCCAAAGTGTTAGTATCATACGTGTCATACTCGTGGCTGACGTTGTAAAACTTGACTCCCAGCGAGAGATTTGTATCTAAAAAATATGGGTCGGCAAGAGAGACATAGTAGTTTGTATCAACGCTGCTAAATTCTGCGGATGCAGAAACTTTGTAGCCACGTCCAAAGAGGTTTCTCTCCTGTACCTTTACAAGACCCGTAACCTTGGCAACACTCGAATATCCCATACCTGCTGAGATGAGTCCTGTAGGTTTCTCTTTTACATTAATTACAACAATAACCTTATCGTCAGCACTCCCCTTCCCAGTTGCAAACTTCACCTCTTCAAAATAACCGAGGTTTTCAACTTTCTCTTTACTCCTCAGTAAATCAGTACCATTAAAAAGATCGCCTTCGGCAAACTTCAATTCCCTACGGATAACCTTGTCAAAGGTCTTTACATTTCCGCTTATAGTGATCTTTTCAAAGTAGGTTTTCTTACCCTTAATAATGAAGTAATTGACATTGGCGATTTTTGCCTCTGATTTTGTGTCTGTCTGAGGTTGGATATCTACAAGGGCGTAGCCCTCGTCGTTGTAAAGCGTTGAGAGGTAACCAAGGTCTGCAATCAGATTCATTCTTGAAAACGTATCGCCCGATTCTAATTTCAGATTTTTCTTAAGCTCATCCTTCGGTTTAATAAGGTCTCCTGAAACATCCACAGTCCCTACGGTGAATTTCTCCCCTTCCTTGATGCGATATGTGATGAAGATCCTTTTTTCTTCCATCTTAACTTCCGGGGGCTCAACTACCGCTTCGAGATAGCCGTGATCGAAGTAGACTGCCGTTACACGGTCAATGTCTTTGTCCAGTTGTGTTTTTTTGTATTTTCCCCTGTCCGAGAACCACCAGATCCAACCCTTGCCTTTGTTTGCAAGACCTTTTTCGATCTTCCTGTCAGAAATTTTATCGTTGCCGATGAAGATGACCTTTTTGATCATCATCTTTTTACCTTCCACGAGGTTTAATTCGAGCAGTATCTCATCTTCTTCGAGGGGACTGATTTTGTACTCCACCTTTATGGCATGAAACTGCTTTTCTTCATAAAGAGCTTTGATCGCCTCAATGGTCCTTTTAAGGTCTCTTGTACTCAATACCTTTGGCGGTGTAATGGTAACTACCTCAAAGACGTCTTTAACATTAATCTTCTTGGCGCCATTTATCCTTACCTCTCTTACCAGAGGCCTCTCTTTTACGGTAAAGATGACCTCTGTTCCCTTTGCAATTCGTTTTGACTCCACCTCAACATTGCTAAAATATCCCATCTCGGTTATAGACTTGACATCCTTTGCCAAGAAAATGTCGTAGGGGAGGGTACCTTCCTTGCTCTGGACAATGCCTAATATGTCCTCGTCGGAAAGTCTCTTGTTTCCCCTGATTGTAACCTTGGTGATTATCTCGTCAACAAAGATCTTTTCATTGATCTTCTTTGCAATGTCGCCTACTCTGTCAAGAACTGTTGCAAGTCCATAAGTCTCAACGTAAAAGCGTTCGGCATCTCCTTTTCTGCGAACAGGGACCAACTTTGCATCAAGACTTATTGTCTCACCAACTTTGGTCATACTACCTAAGATAACGTAGTCCGCCCGCATCTTCCGCCCAACCATCCTTGCATAACTCTCGTCCATCTGATCGGGAGATTTATCTCCAACAATCTTTGAGAGTTTCTCTTTGTCGAGGGGCTCAATCTTCTCGTGATATGCTAACGCCGAGAGGAGGACATCTTGAATGTCCGACTGATAATCCGATATATCCTCGGCAGCAAATATCGAAAACGGTAACACCGTAATCTTAACCTTTTTTTCGGCGGCAAAAACCGTACCTGTAAAAAGTGCGATCACAAAGGCCACCGTTATCATCAAAATAATGGCTCTTTTACCCATTTCGGCCTCCTGAGATTAAACTTAACTAAAAAACCTAAAATCTACGTAATTATACCAGATGAAACAGCCTTGTAAAGGAAAAAAAACAGGAATGTGGCTACAATACAATTATGTCACTCTTTTTTACAATGTTATTATGTCATCACTCTATAAATCTGATGTAAAAGAGCATTTTTTTCAAAATGGTTGCGCTCGACAAAAATATGATATACATGTTGGAAGAGATGAAGCATCATGGTAACCCTCCCCCATTTATCAAGCAGGTTTCAATTAGTGTTCTTTCATCTTTATCTGCTCATATTGTTTAAAACAAAACTCACCCCTTAATAAAGACACCATGGCAGATTTTCACAGCATCGTTTAGTTTCTCCCGATCCACCAATGCGCTGATCCTAAACCGCGACGTATGGATGTCGTGGATGGAAACTCCAATCCCCTCAAGGTTTGTGATAACACCCATCAGGTTCTTGCCATCATTGGTTATCCCTTCCCCAATAAGAGAGAGCGCCCCCAAATCCTCAAAGAAGAGGAGCCGACCCGGAAATTCTTTTGAGAGGCGGGATTTTATCCCGTCGTAACCGTGGAGGTTTTCCAGAGGGAAAATGCAGGAAAAACTATACTCATCGTTGCCGTATGTGTTCAAGTTAAACTGCTTGTACTCAACCCCTTCACTATCAAAGAAATCGAGAATCTCCTTTATGGTATACAAGGGAATCAACTCCGAAGCTGTAACATAAATCACCTCCCTCTCTGAGACCACCGCCCTTACTTTTCCGGTTCGTGAATCTTCAAAGAAATCCCCCACAACGGTTCCGGTCTTTCCTGTTTTTCCGGCAAATGAGGAGACAGAATGAATCTTAATCCCTGCCCGCTTGGCATATTCAACTGCGGCGGAGTTTAAGACCTTTGCACCTGCCTCTGCCATCTCCTGCATCTCCTCATAAGAAAGCTGGTCAATCTTTTCGGCATCAGATACAATCCTTGGATCGGCGGTGAGGACGCCGTCCACGTCGGAGCAGATTTCGAGATAGTCAGCGCCAACAGCGGCGGCAAGGGCCACGGCAGATGTATCCGACCCGCCACGACCCAAGGTCGTTACTTCCCCTGTAGTGCTGACCCCTTGGTAACCCGCCACGATAACGATGAGGCCCGACCCCAACGCCTCGACTATCCTCCTCGGTTTTACCTCGATAATCCTTGCGTTGGAGTGAGTTGTGTCTGTGATGATACCGCTTTGTGAGCCGGTAAAAGACTTTGCCGGGTGCCCCATCTCATTTAGAGCCATGGAAAGGAGTGTCATGGAAATTCGCTCACCAGCCGTAAGGAGCATATCCAGCTCCCGGGCAGTGGGTTCTGCCACAACCTCCTTTGCGAGTTTCAACAGCCTGTCGGTTGTGTCGCCCATGGCGCTGACCACCACGACGATGCGATGCCCCTCCTCTTTGGTAGCGATTATCCGCTTTGCCACGCTCTTCATCTTTTCTGGATCTGAGACTGACGACCCGCCGTATTTCTGAACGATAGTGGAAAATTCAAATGCGGTTTCTTTATTCATGGTCAATATTATCCATTGTACAAATAACTAAAATATTATCTAACAACCTATCACCCCTTCAATCCCCAAAAACTGCTCTACCCGGCCATTCCGCCGCCTATCTGTTTCCCCCCCAAAAGATGCAAGTGCAAATGCAGTATGATCTGACTCCCCTCCTTGCCGTTGTTAATGACCAACCTGAAACCCCGCTCGTCAACTCCCTTAATCTTTGCCACTTCCAAAGCTGCCCGATGCATCTCTTCCATAATGGAGAGATCGCCCGCATCTGACACCGCCTTCAAGTTCAGGTAGTGCTTTTTAGGTATAATCAGGACATGAACCGGCGCCTGAGGATTGATATCCTCAAAACAAAAGACGTGCTCATTCTGAAATACAACTTCGGCTTCAATCTTCCCTTTTATCAAATTGCAAAAAAGACATCCGGCCATGTTAATTACCTCCTTATTTTAGACCATATTAAATTCGTTCTGGTTTGTAATGGCATTATATATTATATAGACAATATTGGCTATCAGTTTTTGCTTCAAAAATCAAAGGAAAAGTGATTTGAACTCTCAAGCAATTTTTGAGCACGACAAAGTACATAGCCACATCTCCTATGCCTTTTGAGTTATCAAATATAAAAACACGCACAAGTCAAATAAATAGTTTTGTTTTCCCAACAAAACATGGTACTATTAACAACACTATCTCAAGAAATTAACTGCCTTTATTAAAAAGCATTGTGTTTATAGTCCGTAGGCTAATTAATCAAAAGTTTCAATCTACAATACAAATAATTTTACAACTCACTTTGTTGCTCTTTGGTGATATTGCGTGAATTTGCCCATTAATACAAATATTTCATTTTTTTTTAGGAGGGTAGCAATGTCAGATCAAAGAAGGTTAATTTGGGATGTTAAGCGGGGATTTATAAATCTCGTTACTAACGGCGCCAAAGAGAGGGTCTTTCTTATAAGCGAGGGCTTTATAGAAGCCTTTGCAGATGAGATCGTCAAGGTATCGGGCCAAGGGATGCTCACAATGATGCTTAGAAACCTCTTTAAAGAATTAGGGGTAAAGGGAGACCAAAATCCAACATGGAAGTCCTTTGAGCGTTTAAACGATGACGCCATACTCTCTGTCTCAAAAGATAAAAGTTCTATCCCTGAAATATTCACATGGGATATGAAGACGAGAGTTTTTCAGTTAACCGGCGGAGGCATGTACGACATGTGGACGGTACAATCAATCCAGATGTTCAAGAAGGTCATGGCGGATATCTTAACCGAGAGGGGAGCAAACGCTATTTTACACGACGTGGCAAAGACCGGCGGAAAGGCGGTAAGTGAAGAAGTCATGAAATCGTGGGGCTGGAAGGACGTGAAATCGGCGCTCGATAGCCTTGACGGCGTCAACAAGTTCATATATCCAAATGCAGGATGGGGAAAAGCGAGGGCTAAAGCTGAAATGGGAGGAGACGGTTTCCCAATTGGAATTTTTAAATTCTGGGAACTGTATGAATCGTACGGGATAAAATCAGAAACTCCATCGTGTACTATTGCACGAAGTTTTATGGAGGGCCTCGGAGACGGGACAGGAAAGGCTATTTCGGATTTAGCGGCCGAGGCAAAGGAGATCAAATGTATATCGACCGGAGACGAATACTGCGCCTTTGTCGTCAAGTTCAAGCCGGATAAGTCACCCCCTCTGGACTGGAAAGAACTGGAGGAAGAGTGGCGGGCTCTGGACGCTGTCGAGCTTCTTCCTGAATAGAGCATGAAAAAGTGCTATTAAAAAGCACTGCAAAGAATGCAAAAAAAAGGTTGATTTGTATCAATTTTGGCAATATAACTAACAGTGTGCAAACCAACAAATAATTGTGAGGTGAAGTTGTGAAACAAGTCCTAAAATGGATGTTATACCTTATCTGTTTTTTTCTCATATCACTGATTGCTCTTATGACATACTTTGCGTTTCGGCCCAACCGCTCTGTGGTGTCCGAGCTTTTGGAGATTGAGACTTGGCCCGCGGTGCATGATGGACTCCACAATTCCAACACAGACATGATATTTCACGATGGTTCGTTCTACCTCATCCATGCGGCCGCCCCCTACCATTTTGCCAGCGAGACAACAAAGCTCATCCTTTTAAAATCGAAGGACGCAAAGGAGTGGGAAAAGCTGGCGGAATTTCAAAGCCCCGGTGAGGACATCAGGGACCCGAAGCTCGCAGTAATTGACGGAAAGCTCTTCATCTACGCCCTCAAGAACGTCGATTTTGCGGCAGAACCCTACGGCACAGTCGTAACGACAAGCGTTGACGGTATCAACTGGGAGCCCTTTGAGGACATCGAGCCTATTGGCTGGCTCTTCTGGCGGCCAAACACCAACGACGGCGGAAAGACGGGGTATATGCCCGCCTACTGGAACAAGCACGGCAAGTCGATCCTCCTAAAGTCAAATGATGGTCTAAAGTGGGAGGAGGTCTCCCAGATATACGAGGGGGACGTCAACGACGAGACGGCCATTGAGTTTCTTAAAGACGGACGAATGTTAGTCGCGGCAAGACTTGAGGTGGCGGGATACTACTTTGGCGACAACCGGGGGAACACGCTCATCGCCGTATCTGAACCGCCATATACAAAATGGACGGAGGAGCACAGCTTTGTAACCCGGCTCGACGGCCAGTTCCTCTTTACCATAAATGAGAGGGTCTATGCCGTGGGTCGTCTCCACACCGGCTGGAACATGCCCCTTACAGAGACGGGAAGCATCCTCGGCAAAAAACGAACTTCTCTATTTGCCGTCGATGAAAAAGGGCTAACATATCTCTCTGATCTCCCCAGTGCCGGGGACACTTCCTATCCGGGCGTGGTCATCAAAGATGATTATCTCTACATCTGCTACTACACCAGCAACATTAAGAGGGACTATCCTTGGGTCATTGGGATGTTTGCCCCGTCAGACATCATGATGGCAAAGATAAGCATTAAGAGCCTTGAGGCTCTATCAGATTCAAAGCATTGATTTAGTACAAAAGAAATTGTACATCATAGACATCAAATATTTCCCACTTGGCACTAAAGTACAGACTTGGTGCCTTGGGGGAATTTTATGATAAAAGTATTGAAACTTTGGATAGGTAAACCCACACCCTGCCATTTACAACTTCGGCAATGAACGCTGCCACCGTTTTCTACTCCTTACCTTTTAACCAAATCCAACAAATATCAGAAAATAAATTTCTTTTCCTGCAATAAAACAGGAAAACAAACGTCTTAAAAAACATGATGACAGAAGCAAAACAGAAGAACTTAACTGACTTTTTGTCTGTGGAACAAAACAGGCTGGTCGGATACGTCAAAAAACTTATCGACGACACCGCCGAGCGGGACGGGGAAGACATCGTCCAAGATGTCATTTTGAGCGTCTTAAGCAGGGATGACGAGATGGACCCCATTGAAGACCTGTCGTCCTTTATATATCGATCGATAAGAAACAGGGTCATTGACTATATGCGAAAAAGGCGAGATACGGTGCCCTTTGATGCGATGGATGACGACGACTCACATCTCTCGCTCTCAAATATCCTTCACGATCCAAAATATGATGCCTTCGATGAACTAAAGCGAAAGGAGATCAGGGAGCGAATTTTTGACGCCATAGGAGAGTTAAACGACGATGAAAAGGCTGTAGTCATCGAGACGGAATTTAACGATATAACATTTAGGAAACTGTCTGAGATGTGGGAAATCCCCATGGGGACTCTCTTAACTCGTAAATCGCGGGCGCTAAACAAGATCAGAAAGTCGCTCGCCGATCTTAACAAATAGCATTGGAGGAAAATATGAAAATGGAAAAACAAAATTCAAAAAATGAGAATAGAAATCACAAGCGGATCGCATCCAAGGCGATGCACATAATCGGTATGGTTTTTATGTGGCTTGCACTTACGACTTTGTTCGCTCTAATTTTCGGCTTTATCGTAATGTGGCTATGGAATTGGCTGATTCCCGCAATCTTTGGGCTGGGAACAATTACATTCTGGCAGGCATTCGGAATCCTTTTTTTGGCAAAGTTACTGTTTGGAGGGGGGTTCAGTATGCGTCATCATCCCTATAGAAGAAAATACGAACCATTTAATGAACACAAAAAAGCGTTTTTTAATGGCGAATCGGACTTCAGGCACTCACCCAGGAACT
>JAUWME010000382.1 GCA_030613285.1 Candidatus Zymogenus sp.
TATAGGTCTCATAATCGTCTATATTGTCGGTATTCCCTATCTATATTTATCAGTAAACTATATTTTGGGAAAGGAGATGACGATTTTAAAGGCGCTCAAACTTGGTTTTTTTGTCCCGATATGGGGAGATTTGATTAAAGGAGGTGTGGCTTTGGGAATTTTTTATTCGGCCAAGTCAGTATTATCGTTACCGGTAAGTAAAAGATGATGATTGAAGATTATCCAACGTTGTTTGATGTCCCCAAAAGAAAACTTAAGGGGGCAATGGAGGAAATATCTGTTCTCAATCTTGAAGAGGCAAAGAACAAGATTGATTCATTAGTATTGCTGTACCCAGAAAATGATGAAATCGACAGAGAATCAAAGATTATTGAACTCATCGAGTCGATAATTAAAGAGAACACTACACCGGGAAATCTTTTCAATGGATTTACATCTTTCAAAAAACATTTGGAGTCGATAAAATATCTTCCCGATTACATGGAGGAACTGGAAAAGTCCTTTTTCCGAAGGATTGTCGATTTTTTTAAGAGAGAGAAGATAAAATCGATACACGGTTATCCTACCGGGTTTTTTCTTACAAAGGCAGGAAAATATGAGGAGGCCGCAGAATCGCTGTTTGAAGAATTGGGGAATTCTTCCCAGCCCCAGAAGAAGAGGGCGCGTCTGTTGGGTTATCTTGGAGATTTGTTTTACGTCAGCGGAGATACCGAACTGGGAAGGTCTTTCTATCTTGAGGCAATTCTCACAGATTGGCGAGGAATAGATAAAAAAAACGTCGCCGATGAGGATGTGCTGGCGTTGGTTGTCGGTACTTACATCCCAGAGGGGATGGGGGGTATTTGGGCGAGCCCCGTGGGGCATATGCTTCTGGTCTTTGGCTCAAAGTCGTTTGAAGATTCCGATGACCTTATGGGTTTCTATAAAGAATTTGAGAGACTAAAGTCTGCTGTTGAGGACGATAAATCTGTTGAAACGATCGGCAAGCTCTTCTATTACGCCCTTGTCATTGAGGAAAACGAGGACGTTTTTAGGTCTCTCAAGGGGACAAAAAAAATGGTTCTTCGAAAACTAATGAGGGATTTAAACCCAGAGCTCTTTAAGCTCCACACAAAACTCTCCCTCTCCAGAAAAGGGATAAAATAGATCATTTAAATTTCTGATTTTCTATATATCGCCAAAGAGTGTGGGTATTTCATAATCCTCATCGCGAACTTCTGTTGAGTCATGCAAGATATGAATCACTTCAACTTCCCTCTTCTTTAACTCTTGTGATATGAGATGTTTTCTGTGACAGCGGTTGGGGTCTCTCTCTGCACACATTATGACAACTCGCTTTTTCTCGGCTATTTTCAAGAGTTTATCAATTGCAGAAAGAAAAACCTCGTCTTTGGATACCTCGTGATATTTCAGAGTCCTTCTCCCTGACCCTGATGATGACAACCCTCCGAGCCTATCGCCCATATAAAGATACAAAATTGAATTCCTTTTAAGGAGTGCCTCTATCATTTTTTTATTAAAATGGGGAACGTGTTTGGAATAGGGCCTTGTCCTGACATCCACGAGGACGTCTATCTCTGCATCTTTCAACAGAGAGACAAATTTTGAAATATCGTGGTTGCTGTGTCCAATAGTGAATATTTTCAAGAAACAATACCCTTATCTGGGATGTGAGGGGGGCAGCAGGACAGTTAAACCGCTAAAATATGATTAGAGATTTGAAGGAAGTTTCCACAGCCTTCTTGTATTCTTCAAATTTGTCTTCTTTGCAAAGCAATGTCAAGGATATCGTATGTGCTTCGGTATAATATTCTATAATCCAGATGTTAATCCCACTGTAGAGTTTGTTGGACTCAGTCCCAAGGGCCAAAACCATAACCCCCGGATGTCCACACGACTCCACGGGCTGTATCTCAATTAGGGAGTAGTTGATGCTGGAGAAGGTTTTTTTGTATTTTTGCAGCTTCGTATCCCGATAAATCTGAATTTCTGTGAGGGGGGCAACTTCCTCGCTTCTTTTAGAATCACCTTTTTCTTTTATTACCTCTTTGTTTTCATTTACATTGCTTTCAACTACAAGATAGATTATCCGAGTTTCTTTGTCAAATTGGGGTGAAAAAGCGATCCTTCCGTAATAATCCAACTTAACCCATTTTTTTGGGTGTAAAAAAGTGGAGATGTTCAGGGAGTCTGAAACCCTCAAGTTTTTATTAGTAAGGGATTGTCCAACGACTGTGGCTGTGGCAAAAAGTGAAGCTGCAATAAAAGCAATTGCGGCAACTGTGGCCGCAAATCTCTTTGAATTGAGAAGAGGTAAATAAATGGAAAGGCGTTTTTTTTGTAGTAAAATCACTTGTTAGTTGAATCTACACTTGAAAAATACTCTCAATTAGACTATTTTAAATCATTATTTCTCTTTTGGCAATGATTTCTTTGAAAATCTTTTAGTTGATTGTCCAATGCGGGTATTTTGCAAAAAGAGTGATATAAATGTTGTTTCTGCTTTGCAAGATTGTTGGTACAGTTAAGAAATTGAACGGTAAAGGAGAGGCAAAGAATATAAGGATAAATATTGAGGTTTAAAGACGTTACTTCGATGTTTTTGATAATCTTTCTGACTGATCTATCGGATATCTGTTTTTAAGATTAGATCTAAAAAAAAGACATTTCTTTTTTATTCACCCTTGACGAGAAAGTAAATATCCATGATATGGTATTGTTATCTACAGGAACAGTTCTTTTCGGTTTGTCTCTATCTTTTAGTTTTTCCATATCAATGAAGTTATTGTTTTCAATATCCTCAATTTACAAAACTGCCTTTTCAAGCTGTTTTTTTCGCTGTTTCCAATCTGGAAGAAACTGTCGCAATAAATTATAGAACTCTTTATTATGCTTAAGGTGCTTAAGATGGCAAAGTTCATGGATTATCACATAATCTATGCAGTGTATGGGTGTCTTAACCAATTCAGTATTGAGCATTATAACGCCTTTTTGAGAACAACTTCCCCAACGCCTTTTCATTCTGCGAAATCGGACTTCTGGTTTAACAACACCAAGCTTTTTGAATTTGGGTAAGAGTCTTTCGAGATGCTCTGTCAAAATCTCTTTAGCATGAGAAGAATACCAATCTTGCATGGTTTTCTTGACTTTTTCTCTATCGCTTGGATCGGGAAGTTCCATTTGGAAAAAACC
>JAUWME010000051.1 GCA_030613285.1 Candidatus Zymogenus sp.
CCATATTCACTCCCGAATCGGGAGGGCCCGCAACTTACGTTAGTAGGTTGTCTCACGACTTTGATAAGAAAGGGCATAATGTTAAAGTTATTGCCCTGTCAGAAATAGAGATGGATAAAAATGATCCCTCATACATCATAAGGATACCAAAAAAAGGTTCAAAATTTACAAGGTCACTCAAACTGTTTTTGGCAGTGATAAAATATGGCAGGGATGCTGATATTCTTTACGACAATGGAGGTCCCTGGGACACTGGCATTCCGTTACGTATTGCAAATATATTCTTGAGGAAAAAGTTGGTAACGAAGGTTGTGGGGGATAATGTCTGGGAGTATGTTCGGAGAAACAAAATAACGTCTGATGGTATTGATGAATTTCAGGGTAAATTCTACGGACTAAAGATAGGGTTTCTAAATATTCTAAGAAACATTTCCACGAGGAGTGCAAATATTGTTATTACGCCGAGCAATTATCTGGGTGAATTGGTTGAAGGCTGGGGTGTCAAAAAAGAGAGAATTTCGGTTATTCATAACGCTGTAGAGATAAATGGCAAAAAGCCTGATATTCCTGAAATCATAAATAGTTGTAAGGGCGCAAAGAAGATAATATCTACCGCAGCAAGGTTAGTGCCATGGAAGGGTATCGATGGTATTATAAGGGTGCTCGCAGACCTTGATGATGATATTTATCTTTTAGTGATTGGCGACGGCCCTGAGCTTTCAAATCTGAAATATTTGGCAAAATCATTGGGGGTTGAAAAGAGAGTATTATTTACGGGTCGTGTAACACAAATTGAAGTGTTTTCCCTCCTTGCACATTCCGACGCATTTATTTTGAATACAGAGTATGAAGGACTTCCCCATATTATTCTGGAGGCGTTTTCAGTTGGCGTCCCTGTGGTGGCAACCAACATTTGTGGAAATCCAGAAGTAATAGAGGATGGGGAAAATGGTCTTTTGGTACCGGTAAAGGATGAAAAGGCGCTCAAAAAGGCGGTTTTAAAAATCATAGGAGACAAAAATTTCTCAGATAAACTCGTTTTGGCATCCAAAGAGAAACTTTTATATTTTAGTTGGAAAAGGCTTTTTGACGAAACAGAGAGGACATTCAGCAGGCTTCTTGATGGTATAAATATCGTATTTATAGCATCAATTTATTATCCAGAATCGGGGGGACCTGCGATTTACGTAAGAAATCTTGCTCACTACCTTTACGAAGAGGGTCACAATGTTAGAGTAATTGCATTGTCAGAGGTCGAGGAGTTTGACGATGACCCTTTCTATCTTACGAGAATTTCTAAAAAACGTAATCTGTTTATACGATCCTTACATCTTTTTATATACATTTTGAAACATGGTAGAGGTTCAGATCTCCTTTATGATACAGGCGGAGGTCCTTGGGACACTGGTTTTCCGGTTCGTGTTGCCAATATTTTTTTGAGAAAAAAAGTTGCTATAAGAATTGCGGGAGATATTGTCTGGGAATATGCAAGGCGTAATAGAATAACCACAGACGGCCTTGACGAATTCCAGACAAAAACTTACACTCCAGTAATTAGGATTATGAGACTTGTTAGAAACTACTTTGCTGGAGGAGCCGATCTTGTCATCTCTGGAAGTAACTACGTTGCAGGATTAACAGAAGTTTGGGGCGTCAAAAAAGAAAAGATAGCGGTAACCCACAATGCAATAGAGATTATTGACCCGAAGGATGTGCCGAAACCGACTTTGAAAAAACCAAAAAATGCAAGAAAAATCATAGCAACAGTTGCCCGCCTTGTTCCGTGGAAGGGGATAGATGCCCTTATAGAGGTAACCTCGCAATTTCCAGAAGATATACATCTTTTAATCATTGGGGATGGTCCAGAGAGGGAACGACTAACAGTGTTGGCAAAATCGCTAAAAATCTCAGATAGGATTCATTTTGTGGGAAGGGTTACAAACGAGCAGATAGTTCCCTTCCTATCATTGGCTGATGTATTTGTATTGAATACCGAATACGAAAGCCTTGCCCATGTGATTATAGAAGCCTTTAATGCAGGGGTGCCTGTGGTGGCAACAAACATTACAGGAAATCCGGAGATTGTAGTTGATGGAGAGACTGGGATTCTTGTGCCGATTATGGATAAAGAAGCGTTGAGAGAGGCTATTGATAGGATAATTTCAAATAAGAAGCTGGCCTCATCGTTAGTTGCGGCATCCAAAAAAAGACTAACATATTTCGGACTTGAAAGACAGCTGAAGCAAACAGAAGTGCTTTTTAAGGAGTTGATTGAGAACAACAAGTAATCAAGACTAACTGGATAAACCTTTTTATTCAAAGCCACCAAAAGTATTAAAAAGGGTTGTTCGGCATTTAGATGAGATGATGGTTGAATGTATATCGGTAACGATTAAAGGTGGTCGCCAACATGGGCTGCCGAATGTCGATAACGGTCGCCAACGGTTGATGATGGGTGATGATGAGCAATTGGTGGATTATTAGTATTCTACCACGGATTATTAAACCATTCTATAAATTTCGCAATACCTACTTTCATAGAAGTGCTTGGGCTGTAACCAAAAAGATCTCTTGCCTTCTGAATGTCGGCAAAGGTACGTATTACATCCCCGGGCTGGCGCGGCATCATAATCATTTGTGCTTTTTTACCCAGACCTTCCTCGATCAATCCAATCAATTTTAGGAGATTTATTGGCACAGATTCACCAAGGTTTACAACTTCATAAAAGGGTGATGGGTTGGTGGAAACGAAGTTCAATGCTCCAACAAGACCATCGATAATATCGTCAATATATGTATAGTCCCTGCTGCCCGTCCCTTGATCGTAAACCTCAATTTTTGACCCATTGGTTATAAGTTTGGAAAACTTATGTATTGCCATGTCGGGGCGTTGTCTTGGGCCATAGACCGTAAAGAAACGAAAACAGAGGATGCTTAAATCATATAGCTTGTGATAGGCATAGCAAAGCTCTTCGCCATTCTTCTTTGTAACTCCGTATGGTGAGATCGGCATTGCAAGGGGATCGTCTTCTGAAAATGGGATATTGGGGCAGTCGCCATAGACGGAAGATGATGAGGCAGAAAGAAGGTTTGAAATCCCAAGCTTCTTCATGGCCTCAAGGATAATATTAGTTCCCAGAATGTTTACCTCCTGATAGAGGAGGGGAGCTTCCAATGAGGGTCTAACCCCCGCCTTTGCGGCAAGGTGGACAACGAGATCGGGGGAGAAGGATTTGAATGTATCCATTACAAAATCATAATTTCTAATATCTCCCTCAGAAAGACGAAACCCGTTTTTTGATAACAGAGACGTAATATTTCTCCTTTTTATATCTTCGGGGTAATAGTCGTCGAAATTATCGATGGCCAAAACTTCTTTTCCAAGAGACAAAAGCCTCTCCGATAGATGCGATCCGATAAAGCCAGCTCCACCAGTAACTATCACTTTTTTAATTTCATTTGACATTGTTGTTACAATTCCTAAAATTTAGTCTGCTGCAATTTCTAAATAGGTAGTAAATAGGTCGCCTAAATAAGTCGAAATTGTCATTTGCCTTTCAGTGTGTAAATTATTTTATTTTCTATTCCCAATTTTGTTAATTTCTCGGTTTTTTCTTTGACGTCTTGAGTGTGGAGGACTAAAACAGCGTCGAAGCTAAAGTCATCAATATTTGACAGGTCTGATATGTTCATCTCAAGACAACTGCCACCACCCAAATCATCTACGATTCCCGCAATCTCAATCTTGTTTACAGCAGAAAATAAGATCGCAAGCTCCGCTATCTCTCCAGAACCATACAGGAGGATAGTGCTAACCCCACTGGCTTTAACTTCGTTTAGTACTTCTTGCAGGGAACTTTTCAGCTCCTTGTAGAATCGAACGGAATACCTCAGGTATTCATAGGTGAGTCTTGTTTTTTCTGTCATTCCCTTTGGTGTGAGGATATATTTAATGCGATGAGATGGTATGGTTGTGGCTTTGAAGTAACCCTTTTCCATGAGCCTCTTGATGAATCGGTTGACAAGGCCGACAGAGATATTAATTTTTTGAGAAAGGGTTCTCTGGCTTATGGTGTTATCCTGCTCGATCTCTTCTAATATTCTGAGTGTTCTTATTTCTTCTCTGTCCACATTGTATCTCAAAATGTTCAAAAAGTGAACAATATCAAAAAAGGGACGTTTTGTCAAAATAAATATGAAATAAAGAACTATTTTTTGAGGAAAGCAAAGAAAAAAGCCTTTTTAAAAATATGAAGTTGCAGTCGAAACAATTATTCGATATAATCTTAAAAAATTTCAAGGATGATATATTTTGACATACCGTATTTTACATATACAGAAGATAACCGGAATAAGCGGATCAGAAAACCACCTTATTGATCTCTTGTCAAATCTTGACAGGAAGAGATTTGAGCCGACCTTTTTGGGACTTGTAGAGCCGGGAAATCCTGTAAAAGACTATTTTGATATTCTCGATTCGAGGTCGGTGTTAAATGACAAAATCGTAATCAAGTCACATCTCGATTATTCCTGCCTGCGGAAGATAAAACGCTACATTAAAGATGGAGATTTCGACATCGTTCATACGCATTTAATCCATGGCGATATTTACGGGACAGTGGCAGCAAGGCTTGCCCATGCCCCCCACATCATTTCGTCAAAGCACGGTTACGACAACTACGAAAATACAAGCGCTTTCTACAAAATCAACGGCCTTTTGAGCCCATTTGTAGAAAGGGTAATAACAATTTCAAACGCCCTTCAGGAGAAAGTCAACAAAAGCGATATGATCCCAAAGAGGAAGATGGTAACTGTCCATTATGGTCTCGACTGTAATGAATATCTGAAGAAGTCAAAGGTCGATGAAAAGACAATACGGGCGGAACTCAATTTGAGAGACAACCATTTCAACTTTGCGTCGGTGGGAAGGTTGGTCGATGTCAAGGGGTACCCCTTTCTTATTAAAGCCGTTAAAAAAATGAAGCTTGAGGGATACAGCGATTTTACGGTGTTAATAATGGGAGATGGTCCACTGAAGGATGATCTCCTCAATTTGTCTGTGGAGATGGGAGTAGGTGAGCTGGTCAGATTTCTCGGCAGGCGTGAGGATGTGTCGTCAATACTGTCAATTTCAGATGCCTTTGTACTGCCGACATTGGGAGAGGGATTTGGGCTTGTCATTCTGGAGGCAATGGCCCACAGGCTTCCTGTAATATCAACTACTACAATGGCAATCCCTGAGATTGTTGTTGAAGGAGAGACAGGTCTTTTGGTGGAGCCTAAAAGTGTCGATGAATTGGCCCACGCCATGAAGAGTTTCATTGATGACAGGGAGTTGGCAAAGAAGATGGGGGAGGCGGGGTTTTTGCGGCTAAAGGGGAGTTTTACAATCCCTGATATGGTTAGTAAAACTGAGGAAATTTACATGGAGGTGCTGGGAACAAAATGAGGCGCTTGACACCTTGTTTTTTGTGTAACATCACTTTTCAACTGGCAGGTAATATCACTCATTAACAAAATTCGTAGCTACGCCCAAAATGGCAGCATGAAACAAGCAAAATAGTCCAACCCCCGCAACTGACATCCAACTCCATCCAAAAATGAAGTAAAATATAAAAAGACACGGCAACTACACGACAACGACACAGCAACGACACAGCAACGACACGGCAAGGATATTGTAAGGGGCGCGATTATATTGCAACCCTTTCTTTTTTGTCCAAAGTATTTCTGATCTCTTTATATTTTTCTTTTGTGATGGGATAAAAGAAGGTAACTATTATTGACAATGTTAGAAAAAACGCTGGGATTGGCCCAAGCAAGAGTTTGATAGCAAAAATGGATGTCTTGGGTTGTATCATGTTTGGCATATACCCAAACAATTCGAGAAAAATACCGAGAAGAAAGAGTGATATGGCCGATGCAAATTTCTGGAGGAATAGAGTAAATCCCGTAAACATCCCTTCTCGGCGCGTACCAGTTATTAACTCATCATAATCAACACAGTCGATAATCATTGTCCAGGGCAAAAGGTGAGCTGTCGATAGGCCGATTCCTGCAAAGAAGCTGAGAATCACCAGAGTTAAGAATGGTGCTCCCTGGGGAAGGAAAAATAGTAAAGTCATAACCACTGCCCAAAAAGCCATGCCGTAGACGTAGGTCAACTTTTTCCCGATCTTCTTTGAGACATACACCCAGACGGGAAGGAAGAAGGTGGCTGTTATAAACATGGTGCCGAAAAGGATCTCAAGCACCGAGGATGTATATCCGACACAGTAGAGAATGTAATAGATGAAAACAGCTCCGATGATGTCAACGGTCATCCAACTTAGGAGGAAGATGATCATGGCAACGCGAAAGGGTTTGTTTTTTAGGGTCTCTTTTACCGAGGTGAAAAAGGGAAGGGAAACCTGATTTTGAAATTCAGGCCTCTCTTTTGTGCCAAAAAAAGTGATCAAGACAGGAAATACTGCGAAAATTCCTACAAATATCCCCAACATCCCAAATCCTGTTTCTTTGTTGGGGTAAAGGTCCAAAATAGTAAAAGGGATTACGGCTGCAAACAATCCAAAGACGATGGAAAAGAACATCCTTGTGCTGACAAGGGTGGTACGATCATCGTAATCGAGGGTTAACTCCGGTGCCAAGGCCGCATAGGGGATTGCTGCTGTGGTAAAAAATGTCCAGAAAACGAGGTTGAGAAGAGCATAGACGACAAAGAGGAGAATTTGGTTATCACTTGAAATTGAAGGATATGTCTGCCAGATGAGGGCGAAAAAGATTCCACATGGAACAATACCAAAAAGCATAAATGGACGTCTTCGGCCCCAGCGGCTCTTTGTCCTGTCAGAGAGAAAACCGACCATGGGGTCTGTTATCGAATCCCACCCCTTAAGGATGAGGAGCACCGCCCCCGCCAGAGACGGTTTTAGGCCGACAACGTCGGTTAAAAAAAATAAGTAGAGAAAGGCAACAATAGTAAAAAGTGTGCTGAATGAAGAATCGCCAACACCGTAAAGGACTTTCCGAATAAAAGGAAGTTTTTCATACTTCTGGTCGAGTGTGTTTATCATATTTAATTTACCAATTGGGTTATTGATTTATAGGAATAGTACTCAATTTGATTTTGTTTGTAAAGGTTTAACTTTCATTGTTACCATTTATTTGCTATAATGTCAGCTATGGACAATGAAATTCAGAAGAGTAGTAATCAACTGCTTAATATGGAGAGACTCTTTAAACTTCTTGATGACTCAAGGGGTGGCGAGAGGATAAATGAGGCTGACTTGGCAGCGCTTTCCATTGTGGAGAGGCTCTGGCTGGTTCAGCGGTTACCGCTAAGAGAAAAGGCGAATCTCATAATATCTTCACCGGATCCGATGTTGTTATTGAAGAGGCTCTCTCCGCAGGAGGTTTATCTTATTGTAAGGGAGTCGTGGGGGGAAGATGCGGCTATGATCCTTGAGATGACCACGCCTGATAAAATTGTAAGGACGATGGACATCGATATCTGGAGAAAGGATAGAGTAAACTATGATCGATTTATGGAATGGTTGGAATTAATTGCATTGGGTGGAGATAGGGCCTTGACAAAGACACTGTTTCGTCTCGATCCACCCCTGATGGTATTGTTTTTTAAAGGCATTATTGAGGTTATTTCAAGAAATTTCGATCAGGATCCTCTGGAGATGTCAGATGGTGGTTATTACAGCATTGATACCATGTATTATTTTAGACCGATAAATTCTAATCTCGACTTTGAGATGATAATAAAGCTTTTGTCAAGTTTCTTTGAGGTTGAGCCGGAATTTTACAAGATTATCATGGAAGGTATAATCGGGCAATTGCCATCACCAATGGAAGAGGAGGCGTATCAGCTTCGTTCATCCAGAATGGCCATGTCAGGGTTCCCAGAATTTTATGAGGCCAGAGAGATACTGCTCTACAAGGATTCTGAAACTATAAAAAGAGAGATGACCGATGAAATCGGCAAGGTCATACTTCAGGATGAAAATCAAAAAAGGGAACTACCGCCGAGCTACTGGTTGATTCCAAGAGAGGGTGGGGGACTAATTGAGGATCTTTTGAGCGAAATAGGCAATTCAAATGAGGAAGGAACAGTCTTGTGGGAATTGTCTTACCTTGTCCATAAACTTGTTGCGGCCCAAGGAAGCGACCTTGCAGATACTCAATAGATATTGTCGGCTGTGATTATGGCAAAGGACTATCTAAACCTTGGGCTGGATATACTGGTCAATGGAAATCGAGATGAGGGGAAAAGAGCGCTTGAGGAATTCTATCTCCAAAACATTTTTCGACTTGGATATAGCAGGGCGCTTGAAGTCAAGAAAAAAGCTGAAAGTGCATTTAAGAGACTTGGAAATGTAATCAACCCCGCTTTTTGGGGAAACGAGGCAAACGACCTTTTCGCTGTCCTTGCTGGGAGACAACCTTTTTTTTACGGGGGGATTGAAGGGCAGAGCGATGAATACAAAAACTTCAGTTCGATGGAGGAAATCAATTTTATTGAGAGGTTTCTTGATGAGCTGGAAATCAAAATTGATATGGTGTCAAATCTTGTTACTATCCCTGTTGAGATTGAATCTTATCTTTCAAAAAATGCGCCTGTAAACAACTGGGGAATTGAAACGATCTTCTTGACGGCTTTTGTCAGGAGGTGTATTACGGGCATTTGGGAGGTAATCCCCCACTCTGATGAGGACCTAAAAAAATATTATACTGTTTTGAAAGAAGACAAGGCAGAGATGATTGTGGCGAAGGGTGAGGTAAAAGGGGAGATTGATAGACTCTCTGTTGATGGTGGCGCTGAAGACCGTAAAAATATTATTGAGGAGTTCATCTCAGATGCATACCAGAATCTTGAAAGTGAGCTATTGGCAATCAATGACTGGACAGAGATAGATCCGAGATTCATTGCGTGCTTGATCACTGTAGGAGAGCCATCGGTTGGTTAAAAGAGCTAAAATATCAATTGTCTGATTGCCCAATTGTATATGCGCCAGCCCTGTGGTCATCCCCGGATGTATCTGAATGAGATACACCCGGAGATATTTGGCGATTTGAAGAAACTTGATTTTGAGAGAGGCTATCTTACTACGTTCGGGGTCTTGATTATCTTCACGTTGGCCCAGGGCACTTCCACAATGCCGTATTCGTCAGTGAGGAACATAACGGTTCCCGTGGGTCTTTCGAAGGGGCCAACCCCCTCTGTCCTGCTTTTGTACCACTTGACGTTGTGGAAGACAGTTCCGTCATTAAGGTAAACGGAATAACCGCCCCTGACGATTGTTCCCACGCCAATGCAACCAACCAAGGCCGCAATCATAGCAATAACGATGATTGTTGAAATTCCCTTTTTCATGGTATCCACCTTTTTAAAAACATAATTTACTTATAATAAAACCTATTACCAAAATAAGATGTGACACATATCACATTGGGAGGGAAATAGAAGAGAATTTAGTTAAATGTATCATCTTGCTGAAGACAAATCTTTCCCTCATTGCGAAATATTTACTTCGATCAAATCGTGCGATATTGTATCGGCTGTACAACTATTAGGC
>JAUWME010000494.1 GCA_030613285.1 Candidatus Zymogenus sp.
TTGAGATATTCACCAAGCCCCTCCCTCCAGTCTCTCATTGTGAGGTTCGCATCGTTGTTTATCTTTGCCATATTAAAAACAGAATTTCTTGGTCTTTCCGCCACAATTTTATTAACGCTCTTAATGTAGTCCTCTGTGGAGATGGGAACAAGCTCGACTTCCAACTCTGCAAGTTCAAATATCGTCTTTGCAAACCCAAACCAAGAAGTGCTTCCGCTATTGCTGATGTGGTAAGCACCGGAGTGGGAGCTTTGCATCATTTGCCCTATGGCGTCTGCAAGGTGGAGAGTGTATGTGGGAGTACCGAGCTGGTCGTCAACAACCTTGATGAGATTCCCTCTCTCATGGAGGGCCAGCATCGTCTCTACAAAATTCTTTCCATGAGGTCCAAAAAGCCACTGGGTCCTGATAATGAGGGCTTTTGGGTCCATGGAGTTTGTAAACTCTTCTCCGGCAAGTTTTGTGGAACCGTAGTAATTTACCGGGTTGTAATAATCCTTCTCCACCAATGGGTCTGACTTATCGCCTCTAAAGATATAGTCTGTGCTGATGTAAATTGTCCTTGCCCCAATCGATGCTGTTGCTGCGGCAACGTTTTTTGCCCCAATTGCATTGATCTCATAGGAACGCTCCCTCTCCACTTCCGCCCCGTCAACGTTGGTATATGCCGCACAGTTGATTACATATTTCACAGGGAGATTCGCTCCCGCCTCCCCAATTTTTTCGACAACCTCCTCACTCTTTGTAATATCGATTTCGTCGATATCCCAGGCCAAGACGTTAAATTCAAAAGGGGAGGCCAAAAGTGTATCGACCAAATCCCTTCCGAGCATCCCCCTTGCTCCAATTACTATTACGATTTCATCCACAGGAAATTACTCTAACTTTCCATAGAGGTTAAGATAATAGTCCTTGTACTTTCCACTTTTTATCTCTTCCCACCAGCTGTTGTTTTCTGTGTACCACAAAACCGTTTCGTCCATCGCCTTTTCAAAACTGTATTGAGGCTTCCAGCCAAGCTCGGACATTATTTTTGTGGAATCGATGGCATATCGCCTATCGTGACCGAGACGGTCTTCTACAAAGCGAATCAGCGACTTCGGCTTTCCGAGGGTTTTTAAGATATATTCGGTTATCTCAATGTTTGTCCTCTCGCTGTTACCGCCGATGTTGTATACTTCACCGGGCCTCCCATTTTTCATTACCGCCTCGATGGCGCTGGCATGATCCTCGGCATGGATCCAATCTCTGATGTTCATGCCGTCCCCGTAGACAGGAAGGGGTTTATCCTCCAAGGCATTTGTGATAAAAAGGGGAATGAGTTTTTCAGGAAACTGGTATGGGCCGTAGTTGTTGGAGCATCGGGTGATTATCACCGGCAGGCCGTATGTTTTGAAATATGCCAAAGCCAAGAGGTCGGCGGATGTCTTGCTTGCCGAGTATGGGCTTGTTGGGTCAAGGGGTGAATCTTCAGTAAACAATCCCGTTGGACCCAGGGAACCGTACACCTCGTCTGTGGAAATTTGGATAAAGAGCTTGATGTTGTTTTCTCTTGCGGCGGACAGAAGCAAATTTGTCCCCAGGACGTTTGTACTGATGAAGGTGTTGGGATCCATGATTGAACGATCCACATGGGATTCTGCGGCAAAGTTGATCACAACATCAATCCCCGTTTTCATCACCTCACCAACTGCGTTGTTGTCGGCGATATCTCCCTTTATGAAGCTGTAGCTGGGATTTTTTTCCACACTTTTAAGGTTTGCGAGGTTGCCTGCATATGTGAGAACGTCGAAGTTGACAACTTGGTACTCTTCGCTCTTTTTTAGGATAGACAAAATAAAATTGGAGCCGATAAATCCGGCCCCTCCGGTAACAAGTAGTTTCATTTGGAAATACTTCTCCCTGAATCAAAATCTGCTATTTCTTAAATTATTCCGTTATTACGTATTGATAAAAAGCGTGGAGTAGGCATCGTGATATTGGTGTCAACCATCCAACCATAATTACCCCTACTCTTCTAAACTACCCAACCCCGTTAATCGACCCCACCCCCCGAAATTATCCTTTAACCCCCGTTTAAATTAACCCGCAACCCCGGCCACCCCGCCAAAATATCCGGTAGGGCACCCCAGATT
>JAUWME010000089.1 GCA_030613285.1 Candidatus Zymogenus sp.
AGCGCAAGAAAGAAGTAAATGTCGTTATCCCTCTTTAATGTCATTCAAGAGGAGGATATTAATTAACACGGCGACGAAGCGGTATTCTTAAATGACGTATATTCTTAATAGCGCTATCCCTTCGGGACAAGCCCCTGTGGGGGAATCTTAATACACTTCATAGGAGGGGGTATGAAAGGGGATGTTCCAACTGCTTTGGTGATATTTGTAACTGTGGCTGATGAAACTGAAGCGGAAAAAATTGCCATGAGGCTTGTTGAGGAGAGACTTGCGGCTGGCGTCAGTATCGTTCCAAACATAAAATCGATCTACATCTGGGAGGATAAACTCCACAAGAAAGATGAGATTTTGTTGATAATCAAAACCAATGAGAAACTCTTTGACAAGGTAAAGGATACCGTCCAGAAGCTCCACAGCTACATAGTTCCAGAGATTATCGCGCTTCCCATAACAAAAGGGCTTGGTGAATATCTCTACTGGATTGATGAAGTGACCGGACAATGAGGGGGTTGCCTATCTTCAGTGAACCAAAGAGTTTTTGTATTTGTAAAACAGTTTGCGGGGGGGGCTATTTGTCACCAGATTGGAAGTAGCGGGAGTGAGCTTTTCTAATAATATTTTCTAATATCTCTTTTAATTCTTCGTCTTTAATATCCTTTGTCAATTCACTAATCTCTTTTTGGTCAATCTCTGGGGAAGATTCAAGTCCGTCCTCTTTTGGTTTTTTGGGTGCAACCCCCGTTTTTTTAGGAGGCGGGATTTTTCCCTGGATGAATCTTATATCTTTGACAATCTCATCGTCAAGCTCCACGTTGATTTTATCGATTATCTTTTTTTTCATCATTGTAAGCTGCTGTGTCCACGTGGGGTTTTTTGTCACCACGACGAGCAAACCCCTGTCGATGCGGCTTGGGGCGGAATTTTTGGCGATGTCATCTCCCACAACCTTATTCCAGATTGGAAAGACGCGGTGTTCCCTCACCTTCGACTCCCACCCCCGGTTTTTTAAAATTCCGCTTATAATACCAGATAGCTTTTCGGCATTATGTTCGTTGTTGTCGTCATCCATTTTTCAATACTATCACATTGTATTTATCAGTCAATTGTTTTTTGGACGGACGAACTACGATACAACCTCGCTATTTTCATGCAAAATAAAAGAAACAAAGTCCCCTCACTTTTTCTTGATTTCCAGAGAAAATACTATATAATTACGTTGTATATTTACTTTTTACTCTGCTTGAAAATAAATAGTTTTGACATACTTTGAAATAGATTTGACATGGTTTGACATAATTTGATATTCTACTTAATTAAAATGGTGAAATGTTCATGAAGATAGGCGTGATGTCAGATACGCACATTTCATCTGTTGGCGATGACTTCAAAGATTTTGTAGATAAACACTTTTCCCATGTGGACGCAATATTACACGCTGGGGACTTTGTTGATATTGCTATTGCCGAGTTCTTGGATAACTACACCGAGTTAAAATTCTACGGGGTTGCAGGGAACATGGATCGGGGGATGATACAACATCATTTCCCAAAAAAGAGGGTACTGGAGTTCAATGGAGCAAAGATTGGCCTTATTCACGGATGGGGTGCCCCGGATGATTTGCCGGCGAAGATACTTGAAGAATTCTCAGACGATGGGGTTGATTGTATTGTCTTTGGACACAGCCATTCGGCAACAAACAGGGAAAAGAACGGAATTCTCCTCTTTAATCCTGGGTCACCCTTTAATAACCGATATACAAAAAATAACACCATCGGCTTTCTGACTGTAGATAATGGTATAACAGGGGAGATAGTTTCGGTTTGAGCGATACAAAAAGAGAAAACCTCTGGGCACCCTGGAGGATAGATTATATAAAAGGGGAGGGTGCCAAAGAAACGGGTTGCATATTTTGTAATCGAATAAAGGAGGAGAGAGACAGAGAAAATCTGATATTGGTAAGGGGTAAACATTCTTTTGTGATAATGAACCGTTATCCCTATAACAACGGTCACTTGATGATTGTCCCAAATCGTCATGGAGGAGACATTGCCAAACTCACCAATGATGAAATCGTTGAAATGTTTTCTCTTGTAACAGAATCAACAAATGCGATATCATGCACAATGAATCCTGCGGGATTTAACATTGGGATGAACCTTGGGAGGACGGCGGGGGCTGGGGTGGATGACCATCTTCATGTTCATGTTGTCCCCCGCTGGGATGGAGACACAAATTTCATGCCGGTTTTGGGTGAGGTCAAGGTAATATCGGAGCATATTCTGTCAACTTACGATACGCTAAAGGATGCTTTTAAAAACTTCATTGATAAGGAGAAGTGATGAAATATATTAAAATAATTGTTTTTGCGATGATTGTAATGAGCCTCGTTCTTTTTGCAATTAGGAACCAAGAAAAAGTAAATTTTGTTCTGGGCTATAAAACTACGCTTCTGGATTCTACAATTACGGATGAAACAGTCCCAGCGACTGATGAGGCGGTTGTCGAACCAGCTGATGTTTTGGTGACCGAGCCAGCTGACGTTGCGGTGATTGAGCCGACTGACGAGGCTGTTACCGAGCCGACTTATCCAAAGACCGAATCAGTGATAATAAGTAAGGGGAGAACGATTGGATTTGAGAGAAGCTATAAACTCCCCCTCTACCTAATCCTCTTTGTAGAGGCATTTATTATTGTTATCCTCATGTCCCTTGTGGGGGTATTTGAGAATTTTTCGTTGAGACAACGAATAAGGGATCTTACCAAAGAGACAAAAAAGCAAAAAACTCAACTCAACGCCATTCGGGAATCTGAGAAGAAGCCAGAAAAGCCAATTGAGAGTAAATCCCTAAAAGAGATTAAGACACCTGATGCTGAAAGCCCCCAGGAGAAAAAACTCCTTGAATCAAATAAAAAAGAAACTAAGAAGAAAGAAAGCAAAAAGAAGAAATCCAGTCTTTTAAGCAAGATAAAAAAGGATAAGGCATCTGAACCCAATGAGACTGATGAAGACACTAACTCATAAATTTCTCGATTAGGCTTTGCAGTGTTGATAATTCAATCTTTAAATTTGAGCGGTTGTTATACACTGGGGCCGGGTTGTCATCGCTGGCTGTTGTATACAAAAGGTTGGGGTATGGGCAATTCATTTTAGTTATAAAGGGTTGTGGGGTACTTCAGTACAGGGCGATTCGTTTCAGTTGCAAAGGGTTTTGGTTGTAATTTTTATTGGTTATCTTAAATAGGACAAAATGAGATACGAAGGTATAGTTATACGCCCCCCCAGCGAGGCGGGAAGTTTAATATTGCAGGTAACCCTGGGTTGCTCTCACAACAAATGCACGTTTTGCCCTACTTACAAAAACAAGAGGTTTAAGATAAGACCCCTTGAAGATGTAAAGGCTGATATTAAGGAGGCTGGAAGCAAATATAAGGTAAGGAGGGTCTTCCTGGCGGATGGTGACGCCCTCATTATCCCACAAAAAAAACTTGTTCCAATTTTTGATGATATCAATAAATTCATAAGTGGTGTCGAGAGGATCGGGTTGTATGGGAATGCAAAGTCTATTTTAAAAAAGACCCCAGAAGAGTTGAAGGTTTTAAAAGAGAAAGGTTTGGGGATAATCTATATGGGCCTTGAGAGTGGGGATATTGAAGTCCTAAATGATATTAAAAAGGGGATGGATACAAAAAAAGCCATTGAAGCGGCAAAGAGAGTTACTGATGCAAAGATACTCCTTTCGGTAACCATTCTTTTAGGAATTGGAGGAAAGGAGGATTCTAAACGTCATGCCATTGAGACAGGAAAGGTACTCTCCGAGATGAACCCCGATTTCATTGGTGCTTTGACCTTGATGGTTGTCCCCGGTACACCCCTCTATGATGATGTTGAAGAGGGTACTTTTGTGGTACCTGATCAGATGGGTTTTTTGGAAGAACTCTATTTGATATTGAAAAACACAGAAGCTGACAACTGCTTTTTTACATCTAACCACGCCTCTAACTATCTCCCCTTGAGAGTACGGCTTCCCGACCAAAAGGATGATGCCTTATCGTTGATTAACAATATTCTCGAAGATGAGAGAGTTGATCTCTTACGCCCAGAATCTACGAGGGGTCTTTAGGGAGTTATCCTTTTATCATGGATTCATATTTTAGAGATAGTTTTATAGATAAACGGATTACACTCCTTGAAAATATCCTCGACTACACTCGTGGAAGTGGAATCAAGAACAAAGATTTTTGGACACTTAAAAAGAGCGATGTGCGTTTTTCCATTGGGGAGACTGAATTCAATGTCAGGATTCCTTTTATTTTTGGGGGTGAAAGTGAAGAAATTATTGAAGAGGCTCTTGAGGAACTTCTCTCTCTTATAAAAGGACGTTTTGAGCCCTCCGTTGTTTATGATAGCCGCGGGGGGATTATGATTTCGGTTTTGGATGAGAGTGTAAAGCTCCAACCAAAGGGGTATAGACTGGGGAATGAGTTTTCCACAAGAATTGAGTACAATGCCGCCCAGCTAACCCTTTTTTCTGATTCGTTAATAGATGCGGGGATTATTTCCAGCTGGTTATCGCCAAAGCTTCACGGGAAAAAATTTGTAAACGAGATTGCGAGGATCTATAAAAAGGCGATAGATGAGGAGATAAGGTTTGGTGGCACTGAGAAAACATCTCTCCTTACGCATTTTGCAGTCGCAAAAATATTAAGCGAAAAAAAAGAGTTTATTAAAAAAATCAATATTGCTGGAACGTCATATGAAAAGCTGGAGCGTTCTATAAGTATTTTCTTTTATGCATTAATCACAAGTATCATTCAAGGGATATTCCAAAAATATCAGGGAAAGCAACTTTCCTACGATATTAAGAAAATTGAATATCTTTTGCTTGGCAGTACGACACCCTTTTTTGTTCTCGGAATAAAAAACGCCCTCTTAGCCAGTGAAATCAACCCGTACAATCTATCATTGAAGATCATAACGAAATTAGATAGTACGTATAGCGCTGCTGCCAAAAAATCAATAAGTCTTTCCGACCTCATCTCAAAAATGACTAATTTAATTATTGAAGACAAGATGTTGATGGGAAACATCTTGGAATTTTATTCAATTAGTAAATTTCGTGATGATATCTTGGACTACCTTGTCCTGTATGACGACCAGAGAGAAGAAACTGACGTTCTCCTTGCACAAGTTGCCTATGACGAAAAAGTGTTAAGTAGTCTCAGAGATAATCAAAAGATGGCATCGATGTTAGAATCGGGGCTTCAAAAACTAAAAGTGAGATATCATTCAGACATTGATCGTGTGAGAAAGATCGAGCAGATAAGTAATCATCTTAAAATGTACAGAAGGTGGGGAGGGGGTCGGATGTTATCCAGTGGTAGAGAGGGAGAGAAGTTTAAAATATCAGAGGTGCTAAAACGCTACGTCGCATATCGGATTGATCTCGGATACGATACATACATCACCACATCAATAAATGTTCTTGAAAACAAGAAAAATGAATTACCCTTAAAAGAACTCATCAGAAGCTATGATGAAGGGAGACTTTACAGGATTTCTGCAGACCACAAGCTTTCGTTGGTAAAGGTGGAAGGGAGAAATGAAGCTCATCTCTTTGTGGATTTGAAGGGGTTTACCAGAAGGACGAGGAAGTCTGGAAGCCTTGCTATGGCAGAATTTCTAAAACTTGAGTTTTTTATTCCCATAATTGAGGCTGCAAAAACCTATTACCTTAAAGTGGGCAAAGATCCATCATTGGGGCTTGACCTTAACAACCTGTTGGGTGATGCCGTAACTTTTTCGGGGAACATCCTTGCCCTATTTGAATTGGCAAAAGAGATAAGAACTATATCGTCTAAATATCAGAAAAAGTTAATAGAGAGATATCCTGAATATGACGAGAAGGGTCAACGCGATAAATTGATGTTGAGGTATAAGGCGGAGCTTAATAAAATTGCAGAAAATTCAAAAGCAATAGTTGGAGCAATCATTGAACTAAACGAAATAGTTGATGTTAAAAAAGGGATGAGTCCCAGGGAGATGATGAATGCCCAATTGAACCTGTTTAATAAGAATATTGAGGCACATGTACACGCCCTGGGGGAGATTTCTGCCAAAATAAAGAATACGAGCAGCGACGATGTCAAATTGGGGCTTGTTGAAGATGAGGAGATTTTGAGGGGGAAACTTGCATTTATTAACAAAGAGAAGGAAGGCCTGAAGCTGGAGGTCAAAAAGCAGCGGTTGGACAAACGATCGATGGAATTCTATAAGGAAATATGCCAAGATGAAATTGTTCAGATACGTCGTCTAAAGGAGATGCTTGCTGCAATATCAAAAAAGAAAAGAGAGTTGATTCAATCTTACTATGAAAGACTTGGGGAAATTGTGGACTTTGGCATGAACACCGGCCTTTATATATCGTACGGCGAAGTTATGGAGTTAATTGATTTGAGAGACAATGTGTGGGGTGACGTCAAGGTTAGTATTGCCGACAAAATCAACGAAGCTGCAAGGGGAGCGGCAAGGAGTAAAAATATTAAAAAGAGGGTTGATAGGTTTGTAGAAAGATGCAGCTTTGAGATGAACAACCAAAATCTCATTTACCCTTTTAATGTTATCATCGGAACCAACTACTCCATTATTCAGCCAATTGATGAAGAACCAACTTTTTATGGAAACGAAACTGATTACATTTTAGATTTTACTGATAGAGTTTTTTCTGAAGAAGGTGATGAAAAAAAAGCGGGCTCAAGATTTAGTGACTGGGAGAAGGAAAAAGAACAAATAAACAGGACAGTTGTATCTTCGAGTGTAGATATCTACAATCTTGGGGAGGCGCTCTCTGGTGATGCCCTAAGAGCATTTGTTCGAGAGAGCCGGGGGAAATTGTATTTTTTTGAAAAAAGGGTCTTGATTGGCGAGCTTAATGAAAAATTTTGGAAATTCTTTGCGTTTGATGGAACAGAGATACAATTCATCTTTGGTATTGAGGACAAAAAGGATCGAGTAAACGTAGAGATGTTTAGATACACTGGAAGCATTGATTACGTAGGGACTTCAAAAAAGGAGCTCACAGATGTCTACGAGCTTCTCCGAACAGATTCACTTTTTTACCATTTCATAATGGATAATCATTTTAATGCGTGGTACGAGGATTCAAAGTTGAAGGATGAGCAGAGTAAGGGAATTGCAAGATTGTAATTTTGCTGACAGCCTCTCCCACACCTCCCCCCGTCAATTTGTTTATTATGGGTCATCCGATTATTGCGTACCCGAACAAAAGGGAGAAGTTTTTATTTAGAAATTTGTTTGAGATATGGATGATATAATTGAAGTAGGTTGCAGTGTGGGGAAATAAAACTTGTCAACTGCATTTGGTAGCTGTGTCGTATTTTTTTAATAAACTATTTCACGGTGATATAGATGCGGTTTGGAATGCAAACAATAGTCTCATTAACTTCAGAAATTTTCCCCATATGGATGCAGACCTTGTTGGGGCAGGGTGATTCTTTCATGTATACTTCGCCATCTTTGATAACAACTGTACTGGTTCCGAGGATACCATTTACTTTAATCACCCTGTTTTCGGAAAGATGGTAAGAACCGAATGCCTTGTTTTTCACCTCAATTATGACTTCTTCTCCAGAAACTGGAGACACAGCTTTGTGGAAAATGAAGAAAGCGCCAATTAGGGCGGCACAGACAACTAAGAAAATAACATCGGTCTTCTTTATACTCCTCTGGGTATTGGGCACTTTTATCTCACTT
>JAUWME010000531.1 GCA_030613285.1 Candidatus Zymogenus sp.
TTTGCCCCAGAAAGAGCGTCCACGCCCCTGATGACGGCGCTCCTCCCATCAATTGTTATGTCCGCCCCCAGCCGAATCAACTCCGGGATATGAGTGAGGCGATTTTCAAATATCGTCTCGGTTATGATGCTTGTCCCGTCGGCAATGGTCAGAAGCGCTGTAATGGGGGCTTGGAGGTCTGTGGGAAAACCGGGGTGGGGTTGTGTGCTGATGTCTATGGGATTAATCTTTTTTGGCCCCTTCACCCTAATGGAATTCCCAATCTGCTCGATAACCACCCCCGCTTCTTCCATCTTTTCAACAACAAGCGTGAGCATATCGGTGGGAAAGTTATTGATTGTAACGTCTCCCGATGTGATGGCAGCAGCGATGAGGTATGTTCCCGCTTCGATTCGATCTTGAATGATCCTATATGAAATGGGGGAGAGTTCATCGACACCCTGAACTTTGATTGTCTCCTCTCCTTCCCCTTCGATGACAGCCCCCATGGTTCTCAGCGCATGGACAAGGTCGATGACCTCAGGTTCCTTTGCGGCGTTGTTGATTATGGTTTCACCTTTTATTGTGGTTGCGGCCATAAGGATGTTTTGGGTGCCGCCAACTGTGGGAAAGTCAAAAGTAACCTTGCCACCTCGAATATTTTTTGCATCGGCGATGACAAGCCCGTGCTCCTCGACGATGTCAACGCCAAGAGACTGAAATCCCTTGAGGTGTTGGTCAACAAGGCGAATCCCGATGGAGCATCCTCCCGGAAGCGATACCTTGGCAGCGCCAAAGCGGGAAAGCAATGCCCCAAGGACAAGAAAAGATGCCCGCATCTTCCTGACGTCCTCCCAGGGGGCCTCGTAACTATTTATGGTGGAAGAATCGACAATGAAGGTATCATCAAAAGTCACCTCTGCACCCAGGGCGGTGAGGAGGTTTTTCGTCGTCATAATGTCCATGAGCCTCGGAACATCGAAAAACTCGGATTTCCCGGGGGCCATGATGGAAGCTATTAAGATTGGAAGGGCAGCGTTTTTTGAGCCGCTAATTGTAACCTCTCCATTGAGGGGGATACCACCATTTATTATCATCTTTTGCAGCATTGAAATTACCTTTGCCTTTGTCTTTACCTTTACTTTAAAATTGCCTTTGAAATTGAAAAAAAATTAGGGATTAGCTCTTTGTCGCAACCACAACCCTGGGGAGAGATGCGTAGTCTCTTCTCATGTGTAAAAAAGAAAGTTCGGGTGACTCGGCAATTATATTTTTAACCATGTCAAACTGATCGCTTCCAATTTCTAATATCAAGTAGCCACCCGATGAGAGGCAGCTTGGGGCGTCTTTGATGATTGCGCGGATAATATCAAGGCCGTCCTCACAACCGTTGATTGATCCATTGAGAGCGATTGATGGTTCTCTTTTTATTTCGACAGGAAGGGTGGCCATTTGTTCCGAAGAAATGTATGGAGGGTTTGAAACTATAAGATCAAATTTTGTATTTTCGGGGGCCACAGGCTCGTAAACAGAACCGTTGAGGAGTGTAATGCGGTCAGATATCCCGTGATTTTCAAAATTAGTTTTGGCAACATCGAGGGCATCCTGGGAGATGTCGGTGGCTGTGATATTTGCTTCCGGTAGTTCTTTCAAAAAAGCTGCGGCAATTGCCCCAGAGCCCGTGCCGATTTCTAATATTGAGAGTTTGTCTTTGGAGATATTGTTAGCAAGCGCCACACCTTCCTCAACCA
>JAUWME010000252.1 GCA_030613285.1 Candidatus Zymogenus sp.
CAGGAGCAGTTGGAGTCTTCACAGTACCTATTATTCCGGGTTTGGGCCCACCGCCACCTCCGGGCTTGGGTCCAGATGAACCCAAAAGGGCATTAGTGGTTGGAGCGACATCAGAAAGAAAATTATACATAAAAAAAGCAAATAGATGTTTAACTTCAGGTCCAAATTTGTCTAAAGGGCCTAAAGCTAAGTCTTCCAAAGTTGGTTTACCTTTCGGTCCTATGAAACCACTGAGGTCTTTTACCTTATCCTTACAATAATTTTTGAATACCATTTTAGCAATAGCAATTTTTACTGGTGATATTAATGGAGTTTGTTTGAATGAACCGGGTTCATACAAGGGCAGGTTGGAGGGCGTCATCCAGCCACCCATGGGGGATGTGGTGGGGGTCGTAGTACCAGGATTGTAAGTGGTGTACTGCCCAAATGAAGGGCCAACGAACATTGCAAGGAAAACCGATGCAAAAATCACCGTGAATATTATTCTCGATTTTACAGATGACATGGATACCTCCTGATAATGATGTCTATGAAAAAGCTCTAATTACAAGTTAAATTAGATATTGCGGTTCTGGTTCATTTTTCCAATTTATTTGAAAGATCACACCCCCACTTCTGTCCAAGGTCGCAAGCCTTATCAAAATCCTTTTTCGCTTTTCTCACCTTTCCCATCTCCCGATACGCAGCTCCCCGAGAAATATATGTAAGGGAAAAGTCCGATTCGATGGAGACCGCCTTTGTGTATTCAGAGATTGCGGCATCGTACTTCTTCTGGGAGAGGTAAAGGTCACCCCGGGCAATAAATGCGAGGAAGTTTTTCGGGTTCATCTTGATTATCCTGTTGAAATCGGTCAACGCCCTATCGTTGTTGCCCAGACTCATATTTGAATAGCCCCTTTTTAGATACGCCATCTCGTATTTTGGCTCAAGGCCAATAACTGTCGAGAATGCCGCCACCGCCATGCCGTATCTTTCCTGAGACATAAGCGACACTCCCTTAAAATAGTAACCAAAAATATCTTGGCTTCGGTAGCTCAAATATTTATCGTAATCCTTAAGTGCCTTGTCGTAGTTCTCAAGGGCGTCATAAACCATTCCCCGACTGAGGTAGTTGTCGGGAAAATCTCGATTTAACAATATCGAGGTGTTAAAGTCATTCAGCGCCCGCTTGTAGTCGTTGAGGTCCATGTACGTGTATCCGCGGTGACTGTAGGCAATGTAAATATTTGGGGATATTCTAATCGCCTTGGAGAAATCCTCCAAGGCCTTCGCATAAAACTCCTTTTTGTAATAAACAACCCCCCTGTTAAAGTAGGCATCGTAGGAGTTTGCATCTATTTTGATGGCTTCTGTAAAAATGTCTATTGCATCATCAAACTCCCCTTGGGCGGAAAAAACTTTTCCCCTGCCAATCAGGGCGACGATTGATGAATCGTCAAGGTCAAGGGCCTCGTCAAAATCGTCCATCGCCTTGTTAAAATCTCTAAAGTAAAAGTATATGTACCCCCGGTCGATGTACGCCAGAATGAAGTCCGAGTCCTCATCGATGGCGTCGGTAAAGGCCTTGACGGCCCGCTTGTCGGCGCCGTTGTTGCAGAGAATGATCCCCTCGTCGTAAAATTCCTTGGCGCTTTTTGCCAGGGTGATCGTAACAACAACCATTGAGATGATAATCAAGATGGCTATTAATAGAAAGCTCTTTTTCATTTTGGTGCCTCTATATAAAGTTTTGTGTTGAAGTTAATCATACTAACTATTTTGTGGAACTAAGTCAATAGACTTGGAGAGTACAAAAAAGCTATATCTTACATCTTTTGCCTATTTTTGCATATTTGATGAAACTGCATTTAATAGTTCATGCCAATGCATTTCAACATAGCACGTATTTTATGTTGTCTTTACCTTTTATTTCGTTTTGACATATTGCTGAAATCTGACAAAAGAGTTAACAAACTTATCGGTCTTTAGTGCAAGGTGTTCATTTTCACACAGCTCTGGGAATACATTATTCCAATTGTCCCGTGCACTTTCTCCATATACAATGGGAGAAAACGGCAGGTACAATAAACGTGTGAAAATTGTTTTCGGTCTTGTCATATCAACTAAGACGAAGGAACCATTACGTTTGAGAACTCTTGCTGTTTCTTTAATGGTCATTCTTCTCACCGATGGATTGGTGGCATGAAAGGCTAAACTTGATATAACTAAATCAAATGTAGAGGATGAAAATGGGAGTTCATCCATGGAGCAGAGATGAGGGACGAATTGTACCCCTTTTGCCTCCACTTTTTCTTTTGCAATATCAAGTTGTTTTTTGGAAAGATCGACTCCATGAATTTCTCCCGTTGTCCCAACTATATTCGCCGTGTCCACTATTGCGGCACTGAAAGAGCCGGTGCCACATCCGAGATCGAGGATTACCTGTACTTGTTCAATGACAATCAGCTCTGCCGCCTTTTTATACAATGATGGTCCAAATCCGAATATTCCTGCAAGACGATCATACATTTTCCCACTTAGAAAGCCGTCAAATACATTTCCTTTTGTTATCACACTGGAACCTATTAATAGAAAAATAGATGATTCTAATTTTTTATACTCCTTTTTCTGTGTGTTGTCAAATTTTTTGGCAATGAAATATTTACTGTCTCGTAAAACTGAAAAAACATTTCCCCCACATAGAAAGACTTCTGGACATGATACTATTTTGGCACTTAAAATTCGCAAAAACTATTTTTTGAGGGATTTGATATGAAGTTACCAACACAAAAATTTCACCAAAGAGGTTTAAGCTTGCGAAAGGTCGATATTGAAGGTATAATTTTAGTTGAATTGAAAATTGCACAACAGGAAAACAGGAGGCGATAATGAAAAGCAGTAAAAAAAGTTCCACTTTGATGGGAGTTGCGAGAACCATAAGAAGCCTGATACTAATTTTTATCCTCTCCCTTTTTGTCTTATCCAACGCCTCTGCAATGGAAGCGGCAGTACCTTCAAGTCCTCTCGCATCCAGCGAACCGATA
This sequence comes from Candidatus Zymogenus sp., assembly GCA_030613285.1. Classification (GTDB taxonomy): domain Bacteria; phylum Desulfobacterota; class Zymogenia; order Zymogenales; family Zymogenaceae; genus Zymogenus. The sequence continues at coordinate 3,024 of JAUWME010000252.1, forward strand.
AGAGTAAAAGCAATTTACGGCGTCAGTGAGCTGGGTCTCCTTGTCCTTGGAGTTGCCTGGGATACAGTTCGGATTGTAATGCCAAAATCGTGCCCCGAAAGGGATAAGGACATTGACGAATTGATCAGAACCATAAAAGAGAAAAAAACCGAGAAGTAATGAAGTAACCGCTAATTTTAAAGGAGATTAGTTTGCTGTACGAAATTTCTGAAGAGCAAAGGATTATCATCGACACGCTGAGAAACTTTTGTGAGAAGATGGTAAAGCCCGTCGAAGAGGAAAATGACAAAGAGGGAAGATATCCTGAGGATATTGTCAAAGAGATGGCCAAACTCGGTTTTTTCGGCTCGGCCATTCCGGAAAAGTACGGCGGGAACTTCGTTGATTATTTCACCCTCGCCCTTCTCTCAGAAGAATTTGCGAGATACTCCCCGTCCCTTGCAACAGTGATGGGCGCCTCATCGCTTCTGTTTGGGAACAACCTTGCCCGAAACGGCACCGAAAAACAAAAAGAGAAATACCTTCCCATTGTGGCCACGGGAGAGTGGATGGGCTGCATGGGGCTTACGGAGCCGGGGGCTGGGTCAGATGCCATGTCGCTTTCTACAACGGCCAAAAAGGTTGGCGATGAATACATTTTAAACGGCACCAAGACCTTCATCTCAAACGCCCCCGTTGGGGATGTGGCCCTCGTTTATGCTACTCTTGACAAATCCCTTGGCCCCAAGGGGATATGCACATTTATTGTGGAGAGTGGTTTCGAGGGATATTCGGCTGGGAAAAAATTTGACAAGATGGGGCTTCGTTCGTCACCCACCGGCGAGATTATCCTTGAAGACTGCCGCGTGCCAAAAGAGAACCTCGTCGGCGGTGAAGAGGGCCTGGGGGCAAAGCATATGATAAGCGGGCTTGATACCGAGCGCGTCGGGTGGGGCGCAATGAGTCTTGGGCTTGCCCAGTCGGCCTTCGATGAGGCCCTAAAATATTCCCTGGAGAGAGAGCAGTTTGGGGGCCCGATCTTTAATTTTCAGATGGTCCAGAAGATGATTGCCGATATGGCAACGGAGATAGAGGCCGCAAGGCTCCTCATTTACAATGCTGCGGCCATTTTAGACAAAGGTGGAAATGCGCGCCTCGCCGCATCGTACGCAAAACTATTCTCCTGCGATATGTGTATGCGGGTTGCCGTCGATGCCGTTCAGATACACGGGAGCTACGGATACATCAAGGAATTCAGGGTGGAGAGAATGATGCGAGACGCAAAGATATTCTCCATCGGTGCGGGGACATCAGAAGTTCAGAGGATGATAATATGCCATTACTTGAGAAAGTAGCACTGCTTGGTATCTTATAATAAAATGGCGAATTAGAACCGGGTTAAAAAAGTTCGTAGGCAAGCATTGTTTGGATGGTTTTCCCTGTTCAATAGGATTAAGATGGAATCAAATCAACCAAAATTGTCGAGAGGTATATTCTATCCCATTAGATATTTACCTATGGGATTAATATGGCTGTACCAGA
>JAUWME010000497.1 GCA_030613285.1 Candidatus Zymogenus sp.
TATCTGAGTCCCTACCGCTTTTGATGCCGCAGTGCCATGCTCCCTTTGCTATTCCCTCGCCGGGAAAACAGACGACAAACTCCTTTGTTGCCCTGATGTTTTCCAAGGTATAACGGCCCTTGCCCACCGAGACCAAAATGAGTGGCGGGTCCACTGATGTGAAGCTCCACCAACAAACGCCCATGGCGTTGGGCTTGCCGTCCTTGTCGACGCTTGTCAGGAGAACGTAAGGGTAGGGCGAAGCGTGTGTTACGGCTTCTTTCCAGTCCATTTTCTTCATAGTACAAGCTCCTTTTTTAATGTTGAATTGTTAAAAAACAAGGGATATTGTATATTAGTAGAGTGAAAAAGTATAGAATAAAAATTTTTAAATCGTTTGAAAAGTACGTTAAATGTTGTTATAATCAGCGGAAATATGGACTGTTTTATTGGAGAAAATGATATGAAAAGAAAGATGTTCCTTTTTTATTTGAGGCTTTTAACTACATATTTTGTTGTTATCGGGCTCTTGTTGATTCCTTCCATCCTTTCGGGGCAGGAGACCACGAAGTTAAAACTTACAAGTCCCGTGTTTGAAAATATGGGTGATATCCCCATGAAGTATTCCTGTGATGGCGGGAATGTTTCACCGCCGCTTTTTTGGGAAGGTGTGCCCGATGGATGTGTGGCAATGGCCATTATTATGGAAGACCCAGATGCTCCGGTAAAGACAATGATTCACTGGATGATTTGGAACATCGATCCGAAGTTTAATGGACTCGAAGAAGATGCTCTGGCGGGTGTTATAGGGGCATTTTCCAGCAAGAACGACTTTGATAAGTACGGATACTCAGGGCCTTGCTTAAAGAGCGGGAGTCATGTATATCAGTTTAAGCTTTATGCGTTGAGCGAAAAGATCGACCTGAAGTCAGACGCCACAAAGAGCGATTTGCTTGCCGCCATGAGTGGTAAAACCCTTGCGACTTCAACGCTTTTTGGTACGTACACAAAATTGAAGAAGACAGAGCCGTGATGTCATCCTGATTTTGTGATGCTTTGCGGCTGATGAGAAAAAACGACCACCTTTATTTTATTTTAGGGAAGAAAAAAATGAAAAACAAAATTGTCAGAAGTGGATGGGTTCCTGTTATTTTTACGGTACTCATCATTCTGCTGATCTCACCGCTTACGGTGTCGGGAGAGGAGACCGGTTTTGCGGTCACCAGTCCCGCATTTACCCATGAGGGTAGGATTCCAAGTGAGTACAGTTGTAAGGGTAGGGATATTTCACCAGAGCTTAACTGGGTCGGTTTACCAGAAGGTTGTGTTTCCATCGCCATTGTGATGGATGACCCAGATGCTCCGAAGGGGACGTGGGTTCACTGGTTGATCTGGAACATCGATCCGAAGGCGGGTGGAATTCCAAAAGCCCTTGACGCTTCGTCAATGGGGGCAGTTCAGGGCAACAACTCGTGGCGGAAGGCCAAGTACGGAGGGCCTTGTCCTCCCAGTGGAATTCACCGTTACAAGTTTAAGGTTTACGCCCTCAGTGATAAGATTGATCTCGAATCCGGCTCCGGCAAAAGAAAGCTCATGAAAGCCATCAAGGATATTACCCTTGCAGAGTTTATCCTCATGGGTAAATTCAGCAAATAGCCCCCCTGCCGCCCTCTGCCACCTCCTCCTGTCAATTGAACCCCTGCTGATTTTCCTAAACGGGGGCTGGGCGATTATTCATATGGGGGATACCTGTCTGAAAGGGACTGGTCAATTATATGGGCTGATCGATAATTGCTATCAAAATTTGGGGTTGGCCGATTTAAATGGGTTTGCTGCGCCGATTGTCTAAAAAGGGTGGCTGGTTACTGCTGTTAAGACAAAAAGCCCCCTCGATTTTTGAGGGGGCTTTTTATTTAAAAGAGGGTTTGCACAGTCTTAAAAGGGTTGGCCAATTTTTTAGTTTTATGAGTGTGGCTTTTTTTAAGGCTGGTTTAAAGAAACTACGAGGAAAAACAATGGAAAAAGAACATAAAAAATACCTTATTATCTCTGGCATAGCATACCTTCTTTTTTGTCTAACTTTTAAGATTACTTTTATTTATAA
>JAUWME010000062.1 GCA_030613285.1 Candidatus Zymogenus sp.
AGATGGAAAAGGGCCACGCCGCCCCAAAACAAATGAGCATCAATATTTCAAATGGACTCACGAAAATTCACTCCTGTTACTGCTGTTTCCGATTTTCATTGCAAACACATTTAATAACTTGCCAAAGAACTTACCAAAGAGCTTAATATTGTCTTTCTACCTTTTCTAATTTTACCCAACCCCCGTCAAGATCTCCTGAAGAGAAGCACCGCCAACCCTCCCATGGCAACCCCAAACCCCAAGACATATACAACATCTTCCATCAGCGTGAAAGTCATCATCCCCAAAACAACACCCCGCATCAGGTCAACGCCGTAAGTCACAGGGTTAAGGCTGACAAGTATCTTCAGCCACCCCGGCAGGGTCTCCACGGGGTAAATGGCGCCAGAAAGAAAAAAGAGCGGCATAATAACAAAATTTGAGACAGTCCCGAACCCCTCGTAGGAATACATCCTGCTGGCAATGACAATCCCCAAAGACGCCATGGCCACTGAAATCATAAGCATGATAAGGAGCATCAAAACCACATCGACAAATCCAAACCTCATCCCAATGATGGGAGCAAAGAGGAGCGTTATCGCGCCTTGAAGTAGGGCCTGGGTGGCGCCTCCCATCACCTTTCCGGCAACGATGGAAATCCTTGGTATGGGTGCAACTAATATCTCCTTTAGAAAGCCGAACTCCCTATCCCAAATCACTGAGATTCCGGCCCACATACCCGAAAAAATCAGCGACATCACAACAATCCCCGGAAAGATATACTGGATGTAATCAACATCGTCGCCCACAGACATTACGGGTCTCAGCCCCATACCCAAAACCAAGAGCCACAAAACAGGTCTTGCAAATGATCCGTAAAACTGGTGTTTGTCCCTGAGAAGCCTCTTTAAATCCCTCAACCAAATAATGTACGCTCCGTAGAGAAATTTACTAAAGATACCCCATTCCCCACCCGCACTTTCTTTACTTCCTCCCATCATCGCCTCCTCTTTATCCGTACTGCCTGCTTCATTAACTCCATGGGGCTGCCCGCCTCGTCGGCAATCGCCGTTCCGGTAAGCTCAATGAATACATCCTCAAGAGTGGGCCTCTTTATGGCAAGCCCATCAATAGAGACATCTCCTTTGAGGATTTTTCTCAAGGCATCTTCGGAATTGTCAACAATCAGGTGCAGTTTATCTCCAGTCTTGGTAACATCAAATCCCAAGGCCCGAACTGCCCTCTCATTGCCATCCCTGTCAAAGAGGATAATCGTATCCTTGCCAATCCTCTTTTTCATATTATCGGGGGAATCAATCGAGATAATCTTCCCATTGTGGATAATTCCAACCCTGTCGGATTCCTCGGCCTCCTCCATGTAGTGGGTTGTAAGAAATAACGTTACGCCAAAGTCCTTTTTGAGCCCATTTATATATTCCCAGATAACCCGCCTCGTCTGGGGATCGAGACCCAAGGTTGGTTCATCCAAAAAAAGCACCTTTGGCATATGAAGAAATCCTCTTGCAATTTCAAGGCGTCGTTTCATCCCCCCCGAAAACGTATTGACAACCTTATTCTTTACCTTTTTTAGCTCCACCATAGAAAGCGCCTTGTCAATCTTTGGCTTAATCTCCTTTCTTGGCACACGGTAGAGGGCGGCATGAAAGTAGAGATTATCATAGGCCGTGAGTCGTTCATCCAGACTCGGCTCCTGAAAAATAATCCCAATGCACTCCCTTACCTTATCGGATTGTTTGATAATATCATATCCATGGACCTTGGCGGTTCCTTTTGTGGGAGGAAGCAGGGTCGTCAACATCTTGATGGTGGTGGTCTTTCCAGCGCCGTTTGGCCCCAAAAAACCGAAGGATTCCCCCTCCCTCACTTTGAATGAGATGTTATCAACGGCGGTTACATCATCGAACTTTTTTACAAGCCCATTGACTTCAATCATCTATAATCCTCTAAAACTGTGGGCTTGTTTTTTCTCCCGCCCTTAACAATCTTAACCATCGTATCCTCCATCCTTTCAATTAGGGGAAACAGCGTTGATGAATCTGTAGCCGAGACGGTAACGGCATCATATTTCTTTGCGCGCTCGGCCAAGGTCTTTGAATCCACGAGATCCATCTTGTTAAAGACAACGAGTTTTTGAATCTCATTTAGTTCAAGATCATTTAAGATACTGTCCACTACCTCAATCCTTGTGGTATAGTTGGGGTCTGACGAATCAACCACATGGAGCAAAAGGTCTGCAACCTTTAGTTCATCCAGTGTGGCAGAAAACGCCGACAACAACTCCTTGGGTAAATCCCTGATAAACCCCACGGTGTCTGTAATAATTACCTCGATATCCCTGGGGAATCTCAGCCTGCGGCTCGACGGATCCAACGTGGCAAAGAGCATATCCCTCGCATCGACGTTGCTTTTTGTCAACGTGTTTAGCAGCGTTGACTTTCCCGCATTGGTATAACCGATTACCGAAATTACAGGTAGGCCCTTCTTGACCCGCTTTGACCTCTGCTGACCCCTCTCTTTTCCAATCGCCTTTATCTCTTTTTCAAGTTTGTTGATTTTGTCCCTGGCCCTGCGTCGATTGATCTCAAGCTTCGTCTCGCCGGGCCCCCTCCCCCCAATTCCCCCGGTTAGCCTGCTCATGGCCGTATTTTTTCCGATGAGCCTTGGGAGCATATAGCTGAGCTGAGCCAACTCCACCTGAATCTTCCCCTGTCGGCTCTTTGCTCTCTTGGCAAAGATATCGAGGATAACCTGTGTGCGGTCTATGACTTTAAGATCCGTAAAGTCCGTGATGGTCTTTATTTGCGCCGGCTTAAGCTCCCCCTCAAATACAAGGATGTCAGCATCCAACTGCATGGCCCTTATGACAAGGTCGGACAACCTCCCCTTGCCCAATACCCATTTCGGATCGGGCCTTGTTCTCTTCTGAATAATTGTATCGACAACAGAAAGTCCAGACCCCTCGGAAAGCTCAATAAGCTCCGCCATGTAGTCATCAGGGTCTTCCCGCCTGCCATCGTGACACATGATGAGGATTGCCCCCCGCCCCGCCTTAACCGCCCTGGCCTTTGAGCTCCTGACAAACTCGTCCTCAAGAGACGATATCAGCTCTGTAAAATCGAGATTGAGATTGTGGACGTTAGTTGGGGTAAGTTTTTCCCAGAGATCACCGGAGCCGTTTTCTGGAAGGAGGTGGGCAATAAATATCTCACCGGGCAGTCCCTTTTCATTCACCTCGATGGCGCTCATAAGGTCAAACCGAAGAAGTGCCAAATCAACAAGGTCGTCTCTTGACAGCTCCTCACCCTTAAGGTGCGTGTGGATAGAGCGAAGCCCCCGGAGCCTTGTACCTCCTGACCTGTGCCTTGAAAGATCGGGGATTTCAACCATCTGGGAATCCCCGACTATTACAAACTGGATATTCCCCCGTCGGTCGATGAGGGTACAGACTTGTCTTCGTATCTCTAAAGAAATTTCTGTAATGGCCCTTGCAAGTTCCGGCGTTACTACCACTTCCTGTGGTATTCGCCTCCTGTAAAGATTTTCCAGCCGTTTTACCTGACCGGCCTTTAAGCCTGTGATGTTACCGAATATTTTCGTTGGGTTACCTCTTTCCTCTTGCGGTTTTCTTCCACTTATTATATTATACTTCAAATTCAAAATATTTCAAGTCATTTAATATTAGTAAACTAAAAGAGATTCCGAGCACCAACAAGATAATACGATCTCCCTAATTTTCTTTGGTATTGCTTTGACTTAGCTTCAATTTAGATTTAGTTAAATTTATGAAACGAGGAACAGCAGTCCTCCCGCTCCACGGTGGCAAAGCACCAAAGTGGCTGATGGATCGAATGACCCGTCTGGCAAGGGAGATTATCATTATCATCGTATCGGACTTCGGCTCAAAAGAGGTTCTGAGGAAACTATCAGACCCCTTCTGGTTTCAGTCTTTTGGGTGCCTCCTGGGGTTTGACTGGCACTCCAGCGGAGTTACCACAACAGTAACAGCAGCGGTAAAGAGGGGGATTTCAGGACTTGAGAAGGATCTTGATCTTTTCGCCGCCGGTGGCAAGGGGGCAAGATCAAGAAAGACGCCGGATGAGATATTAAACCGGGGCGATGATATTTCTGCCAATCCCGATGATCTTGTCTACCTGTCTCGTTTTTCTGCCAAGGTTGATAACAACGCCGTCATGGACGGCTACCAGATTTATCTGCACAATTTTCTATTCACCAAAGACGGGAGTTGGGCCGTAATCCAGCAGGGGATGAACGAGAATAAGAGAACAGCTCGGCGCTACCACTGGCTTGGTGAGGCCGTTGACGATATGGTCTCCAACCCCCAGGCGGACATCTGTTGCGACAAAAAGGGAGACATCATCACAAACCTATCAGACAGCAGAGCGAGCAAAGCAAGGGAGCTTGCTGCAAAAATTGCCAATGAGCGTCCAGAGACCATCGTAAAAGAGCTTGAAAAGATAAAACAAAGCCCAAAGAATGTGGACTTCACTCTTCCTCGGCGACACGAGGTAACAGCCGATGACATCAACCCCAAACGGCTATACAAGATATTTCTCTACACGTACGAAAAGAGGCCGAAGGACTTTGAGGCGCTGCTGACATCCAAGGGAGTTGGCCCCAAGACCCTTCGGGCATTGACCCTGATTGCCGAAGTCATCTACGGCACAAATGCGTCCTTTACCGACCCCGCCCGCTTCAGCTTTGCCCACGGCGGAAAAGACGGGCACCCCTACCCCGTGGATCGTGAAAACTACGACAACTCCATCGATACGTTAAGAAAGGCCGCACAGGCCGCAAAGGTGGGGCGGACTGAGAAAGTGGACGCTTTGAAGAGACTTGATCGTTTTTATAGAAATTTTTCAAATGATATTCTAAGTGAAAAAGATAAAACTAAAAGACGTTGAGGGCATCGTTTTTGATTTTGACGGAACCTTGGCAGAGATAAAAATCGATTTTCCTGCGATTTATATAAAAGTTCATGAGCTCATAAAAGAGTACGGCATTGACCCGACAAAACTAAAAGAAGTATATCTCATCGAGTTGATAACAGAAGTTGCCGAAATCTTGGGAGTTGAAGCCGGCACAAAATTTCATGGTGCAGCCACAGGCCTCGTCGTAACAGAGGAGATTCTCTCCGCCAAGGGGTCATCTCTCTTTGAAGGCGTTCGGGAGCTTATCTCTAAACTCAAAGATATGAGTATTAAGGTGGGCATCGTAACCAGAAACTGCGCCGATGCCGTGCTCATGGTCTATCCCGAAATTGAGCAGGAGGTGGATGTCTTTCTTCCGAGAGACGCCGTGAAATTTATCAAGCCCAATCCTCAACATCTAAAGGGGGCACTAAGTGTTTTGGGGATAGATGGAGGTCGAGCCGTGATGGTGGGCGACCACCCCATCGACATCATCTCAGCTCATAGAGTTGGAATGTTCCCGGTGGGCGTTTTGACGGGCAACTCCACCGAAGCGGAATTGACCGATGCCGGGGCCAAAATTGTGCTTCCCAGTGCGATGGACTTATTGAATCAATATTATTTTTAGGTTGGTTTTGACCATGGAAAACGACAATTCTCTACCAAGCGGTAAATTGAAATATAAACTTTTAGACTCAATTCTAAAGGGATTTTCCATCGATGACCCCAGGGTCATGGTCGGCCCCAGGGTTGGGGAGGACGCCGCCGTAATCGACATGGGCAACACCTGTCTTGTGGTAACAACAGACCCCATCACATTTACAGCAGAGAACATCGGCTACTACTCCATCAACGTCAATGCCAACGACATCGCAGTCCACGGGGCAACCCCGCGGTGGTTTCTGGCCACACTCCTTTTGCCGGAAAAGAAAACTGATGAAATAGTGGTGAGGAACATCTTTAAGCAGGTCAAGGAGGCCATGTTACCTTTTGGAATTTCCCTCATTGGTGGACATACAGAAGTAACCGATTCTGTGACCCGTCCATTGATTAGCGGTGTGATGATGGGAGAGGTCAACACCGTTTCGTTGATAACCACCAACGGCGCAAAGCCTGGAGACTTGGTCTTTATTACAAAGGGGATACCGATTGAGGGAATTGCGATTATTGCAGCAGAAAAGGGAGAGAGTCTCATCAAAGAGGGGGTGGCACCAAAGGTAATATCGAATGCAAAAAACTTCCTCTACAATCCGGGGATAAGCGTTGTTAAGGATTCCCAAATTGCCACGATGACAGCAGACATAACGTCAATGCACGACCCAACCGAGGGGGGACTTGCCGCCGGGCTGAACGAACTTGCACTTGCAGCGGACGTCAGTATTGCAATCAACAAGGAAAGTATCCCAATCTATCCTGAAGGTGAGACACTCTGCAAGTTCTTCGACATCGACCCCATCGGGACGATAGCCTCAGGGGCGCTCCTCTTTACTTCATCACCCAAATATCAGGAAGACCTTGAGACAGCCTTCAAAAAAGAGGGTATTCCCCTTACAGCCATTGGAGCTGTTGAGGAGGCTTCATCGGTCAGGGTTTATTTTGAAGAAGGGGCTTCGGGTGGTTCTCGCACTCCTTTGCCGTACATCGAAAGGGACGAAATATTAAAAATATTTTAGTAAAAATATCCCCCCCAACCTCCCCCCGCAACGTCTTTATCTCACCCTCTCGGTAATTATTGTTACTATTATAGTTGCCCGTCAAACAATTATCAGCAACCCCCACTCGGTAACTGTCGACAACATTCCAGCAACTCGACAGCTACATTTCTTGAAGTTTTATCTTCTCGTATGTCCCCATGACCTTATCCACGTAAGTTTCAGGGAGGCTCCTCCCTCTTTTTAGCATCCCGTCCACGTAGCCGGGGCCGGCGTTATACGCCACGAGGGCAAGTCTCAAATCCCGATATTTCAAAAGCATCTTAAAGAGGTAATACATCCCCATGCTGATGTTTATCTCAGGATCGTAGAGTGTCTCGATTCCATTCCAGTCGAGGGCAACTTCTGTGGCTATCTCTTTTCCCGTTGCCGGCATAATTTGCATAAGCCCTCTTGCCCCCACAACAGAGACCGCCTTTGGGTTAAACGTACTCTCAATCTGGATGATGGCGAGAATGAACTTCGGGTCGTATCCGTATTTCATCGATTCAAAGTAAATAACAGACGCCAACTCCTTCTCCTCATCATCGGTCAATCCCGTCTCGAATGAACTAATGTATTGGAGAATATCAAAATTGTATGTCTCCTCTTCTTTATTCCCATCGTTGAAGATCGCATTTGCAATTTCACCAAGCTCAATGGGAGGGGTAGTAGGCTTAAAAAAAAGCCCGGGCAACGCCAAGGCTGTGGCAACCATTAATGCGAGGGACATTAAGAGCACCTCGCTTCTCAACCTTAAGGAAAGAAATTTCAGCCACCGCACCTTTACTTCACTGTCTCTCAAAAATAACATCACCTTTTGCATCACAATACTCAAGCTCCGAAAGTTAGATAAATATTTCTTTGATATTAAATATAACAACTAATATGGCGTTTGTCAAGGTAATTATGTTGTTGTTAGGTATAAAGTACATACATTTTATACTATATTGCAACAATATATCATTTTTGTCACAGCATTTACTACACATAAGACAACAATATTTGCACTTTTTCGCCACTTAAATTGAGATTGTCCCACTCCCTTGCTAAATAAATCACTTCTAACTACAAATACTTTGACTGAAGATGAAATCTCTGGTAGAATTTCCATATTATGAAAAATACACTTATTGAAGTAAATGTAAATGAGCGAAAGCCCGACTACACAGGCAAGGTTAGGGAGATTTTCGACCTCGGCAATGAATTGATAATCGTGGCCACAGACCGTCTCTCCGCTTTTGACGTGGTTTTTGCAGAAGGCATCCCAGAAAAGGGGATAATTTTAACGGAGATATCCAACCTCTGGTTTTCCATGCTCGGTTTTATTGATAACCACATCATCGAGACCGATGTTGAAAAATTCCCAGAGCCTTTTAAAGGCTTGGACGAACTTTCTGGAAGGAGCGTTCTGGTTAAGAAAGCGGATCGGATCGATGTGGAATGCATCGTAAGGGGATATCTTGCTGGCTCCGGTTTTAAGGATTACACAAATACAGGAATGATATCAGGCACAAAGCTTCCCCCCGGCCTAAAGCTGGCCCAGAGGCTTTCAGAGCCAATATTCACCCCTTCCACCAAGGCGGATACGGGACACGATGAGAACATCACAAAAGGGGATGTCATCGATATGATTGGCCCTGACCTCTCAAGAAAGATTGAGGAGTTGAGCCTTAAAATCTATAACTTTGCCCACGAGAAAATGGCAAAGGAGGGGATAATCCTTGCAGACACCAAGTTTGAGTTTGGGCTTGTTGACAATGAGGTGATTTTAATCGACGAGGCACTTACCCCGGATTCGTCTCGTTTTTGGCCGATGGAATCCTACGAGGTTGGAAAATCTCCCGCAAGTTTCGACAAGCAGTTTGTCCGGGATTTTCTTGAAACCACCAACTGGAACAAAAAGCCCCCTGCTCCCAAGCTCCCGGATGAAATCATCCACGGGACGAGGAACAAATACCGCAGTATACTTGAGATAATTCGGAAAATTAAAAGCGACAAATAGCCCCCTTCGAATATTTGAATTGATTATTGTAGTAACCCCCCTCGAATATTTGAGTAGGTTATTGTGGTGTCATTTGAGCGCCTAAAAGGTATTAGGCAATGGGCTTAAACCCATTGCCTTGATAACATCCATTGTATTGATGTCTAACTACTCTCCGAGGATTAATTGGACACATTTTCCCCTTTACCTACCTATAATCCCACCAATAACCCCATCGATGACAGGTTGTCTCTCCCTTACTTTTTTAAAAGGATAAA
>JAUWME010000534.1 GCA_030613285.1 Candidatus Zymogenus sp.
TCAACACCGTAGCAAAAATTTTGGGGGTTACACTACATGAGTAAAATAGAAAAGACATTTAAAGAGCTAATATCGAAAAATGAAAAAGCCCTCGTGATGTACCTCACCGCCGGCGACCCCGACCTTGCCACAACGAAAAAACTCCTTATTGCCATCGAAGAGGCCGGGGCGGATATCATCGAGATTGGCGTCCCATTTTCAGACCCTATGGCAGATGGCCCCACAATCGAGAGGGCCTCAGGAAGGGCGCTCGAAAGTGGGACAACCCTTGAGTCGATTTTTGATATGCTGGACGATGTCCGCCCAAAACTTACAGTCCCTATAATCCTCTTTGGCTATTACAACCCTGTATTGAGCTTTGGACTCAAAAAATTTGCGAAGAGAGCGGCCGGGGTTGGAGTTGATGGATTGATTCTTGTGGATTTGCCTTTTGAGGAGTCAAGGGAGATTCGGCGCTTCAGTGATAATATTGCTAATGATATTGGAATTGATTTTATAAATCTAATATCTCCTGTTACCAACGATGAAAGATTGAAAAAGATAGTGGCTGATGCCACGGGTTTTCTCTATTACGTCTCTGTAACCGGAGTTACGGGGGCAAGGAGTGAGCTTCCGCCAGAGGTTGAGGATCAAATCGTCAATGTCAAGGAGAAAACCGAGCTTCCCGTGGTTGTAGGTTTTGGTGTTTCAAATCCCGAAATGGCGGCAAAGTTGGGGAAGGTCTCAGACGGTGTGGTTGTGGGGAGCGCCCTCGTTAATATCATCGAGGAATATGGTGACAAGGGTGACATCCTCATAGAGAAAGTCAAAAAATTTGTTTCATCGTTGAAGGCCGGCCTTAAAGGGGCGTAAAAGTTAATAGTTTTTGGAGAAACACTCATTTCGTTTTATCGGCACTGCGAATAATGAAAATTGATGTATTAGGGCAACCACAGGGGGTTGCCCCTACATACATATTTACAAGATTGCCACCTTCACAAAAAATTGTACTTGTCTGCAAGACAAAGAGAATCCACTATTCTGTCATCCTCAACTTGATTGAGGATCCAGAATGATATTTTACTGGATTCCCCCCCTTTTTCAAGGGGGCAGGCTTTTTCACGGGAATGACAAATATCAATAAAACAAAAAACTGTCATTCCCTTTTTAATGTCATTGCGAGGAGAGAGCACGACCTTTGGTCGGGTGAACGACGCGGCAATCTTGTGGTGTTCACCGAGAATTTTGCATGAGAAAAGCTACCTCAATGCAATCTGATTGCTTAAAGCGCAAGATTGCCATGCTTCCTGCGGTCGCGGCTAATAACACTAATAGGAAACTTGACGCAACGAAGCAATCTTGCTACTCATCGGGAAAATCCGCCACCTTCTTTGTAAGAAATGCCGTAATGCCGTGAATGCATTCCCCTGATGCGGTAAGGGCTGCCGCAGTTGATGTCTCAAGCTCCATTGCCTCATCCAGCGTAAGGTCGGGGGTCTTTCTGATGACAGATAGAGCGCTTCTAACCGCCCTGGGGCCGTTCTTTGCAATCGTTTCGGCAAGGTCCAAGGCCTCACTCAATGCCTCACCCTTTTTGGATATCCGGCTCACAATCCCAAGCTGAAGGGCTTCTGTGGCATCCACCCTCCTTGCGGTCAGGATCATATCCGACGCAACGGAAGGCCCCACAGTCAGGGTCCGGGCTGGCCCGCCCCCCCAGTCCGG
>JAUWME010000413.1 GCA_030613285.1 Candidatus Zymogenus sp.
TGACGTGATTAGAATAAAATGGGCGCCAGCTGGCGGCTCTTCCAGCGTTTTGAGAATCGCTCCAAACGCCCCGTCACTCATTTTGTCGGCAGGGTCTATGATTATTACACGGCGATCCCCGTAAAAAGGGCGATACGCCAAGATCTTCTCTATTTCCCTCATCTGCTCGATGAGGATTTTTGTCTTATCTTCGGGTATCTCCACCGAAATCAGGTCTGGAAATGAGCCGGTGGCGATTCTCCGACAAGGCTCACAGTCGTTGCATGGGACGGTATCTACTCCTCGGCAAATCAGCGCATTGGCAAATCTTTCTGCTACAAGTCTCTTTCCCACACCTTGGGGGCCTGTAAAAATCATTGCGTGGGGGACTCTTTTTGAATCGAAAACCCCTGAAAGTACCTCCAGTGCCCGCTTTTGACCATAAATTTTTGAAAAGTCAATCATTCGATTTAAAACAGTTGCAATAATACTATTAGAATAGAAGATTAGGAAACTAACTCATGGGAGGGGCCGTTCGGGGTGGTTTTGGTGTTTACAGAGAATCTTTATGTAATCCCACTTTTAAAAACCCTTATGTTTTTTGTAAAATGGGCAACTAAAATATTAAGCTATTTAGCTATCTATCTATCTAAATACTAATAGCCCCTACGACCCCACATTTCTCAAACCCTTTTATTAGAAACTTTCTATTAAAAGATATACAATCTTCTTTCACAACCCCGACCAACCCCACATTAATTAATCCCAACAACCCCTGCAACCCCGATAGCCTCTCACTAAACCACCTACCCCAAATTCATCAAATCCCAGCAACCCCAACTAACAATTACGGCAACCCCCGACAACCCCTTATTTTGAGAGAATGGTAAAGTGCGCCCTTCTATTTTTTGCCCAGGCGGATTCGTTGTGTCCTGGGTCCAAGGGCATTTCTTCACCGTAGCTAAGAGTTTTTAGTCTTGAAGAGGTAATGCCAAGGCTAACCAAGTAATCTCTGGTACTTCTTGCTCTCCTGTCTCCCAGCGCAAGGTTATAATTGGTGGTGCCTCTTTCATCGCAGTGTCCTTCGATTTCGATGACTGCAGTGCTATTGGTTCTAAGCCATGTGGCATTAGACTTTAGGATATCTTGTGCACTGGATGACAGCGAGGATTTGTCATAGTCAAAGTTGATATCCTTTAGTCCGTAGAGTCTTCCGTCAATCCCTTCTCCGGGGATGGTGGAATCTTCCAGTCCCCTGCCGGATCCGATATCCTCATATCCCTTCCCCTTTCGGTTCTTGCCTGTACAGGATATGGTTAAGAGGCAGAGGGATACGATCAGGAGTGATGGTAGTATATAGGCAGAGTATTTTCTCACTTTTCTCATGTTTTTCATTTTGCTCCTCCAACAATTCGGATAATTAGTTTCGTAATTGTTTTCTGTATATTTATATCTTAAATATTTGAGAGATTCAACCTTTTTCTGGTTAAATTGTTAAAAAGTTTTGTTGTCTTTTCCCGCAAAAAAAGACACTTTTTCACTTAAAATTCACCCTCGGAGACCACGCCGGGGACGAGCAATTTCCCACGGGGCCGATAATCTTCGTTTGGTCCGTGCCGTCGGCCCTCATCCAGAAGATTTCGCCTCTGCCGTTTCTTGTTGATGAAAAGGTAATCAACCTGCCGTCGGGTGACCATGATGGGTCTTCGTTGTCGCCCCGACCGCCGGTAAGTCTCATATTTCCGGTGCCGTCGACATTTATGACATAAACCTCGAACCTTCCCCTGTATGACCCAACGTAGACAATTTTATCGCCTTTGGGCGACCACTCCGGGGATGTGTTGTACCCCCCAGAGTAGGTGATTCTTTTTATAGCGCCCCCGTTGGCGCCCATGATGTAAATTTGCGGGCTGCCGCCTCGATTGGATGTAAAGGCAATTCGCCTGCCGTTTGGAGAGAAGGTTGGGCTGACGTCGATGCTGTTTCCCCGTGTAAGTCTTTTTAACCCACCCCCGCTTTCCGAAGCCGTATAAATATTCGGGTAGTAATTTCTCTCTTTACTGGACGTAAAGGCAATTCTCCCGCCACCGGGTGAATATGAGGGGCTGATATTTATCCCTTCAAATCCTGCAATCATCCTTTCGCTAAAACTGAAAACATCAACGGAGAATATCTTTGGGCTCCTCTGTTTAAAAGAGCAGTAAACAATTCTCTTGCCATTGGGCGACCAAGACGGAGAGAGGTCAATGACCCTGTTTCTCGTAAGCCTAAACAGGTTTTTGCCATCGACGTCCATGTAGTAGATCTCTTTTTTCCCATGAAGGGCGGTAACGTAGGCAATTCGTGATTGAAAAATGCCTTTTTCGCCGGTTAATTCCATCATCAAGTCATCAGCAAATTTATGAATCATCCAAGACAGTTGTGCCCTTGACCCTCGGTATCGCCTTCCCCAGATTTGGCGTTTGTTCACGGTGTCAAAGAGGTAAATCTCCACCATCAGTGTTGAACCAGAAATTTTGTATCCACCTTTGATCACCGCCTCAGCGCCGACCTTTCTCCAGATGTCGTAATTTGTTCTGGAGATGGACTTGCCACTTTCGGGATTTGGGGTGTATAGGCTGGGGTCAACAATTTTGAACATACCGGCCATATGAAGGTCGTTGAGAAAAGTATTTCTTGCCTCTCTTTCGATATCAGAAGATACCGGCCCTCCAAGTCTTACAAAGTCGGGAATTGCCAGCGGGAATTTATTAAAACCCGGGGCGTTGATATCGATATATACTTTAGCGGGCACCACGCTCCCCATCGGCGATGCGGTGAGAAGGAGGACAACAACAAAAAGGAGAATAGTTTTTAAACACTTCATTTTATCAAAACTTTTTAGAATGAAATTTAATACCAACGTCTATC
>JAUWME010000024.1 GCA_030613285.1 Candidatus Zymogenus sp.
AATCTCCTTTTTCATTTTTCTACCTCCTCTAATTTTTCAAAAATGCAAGAAACATGACTAAAAGTATAATAAAGCGGTGGCAATATCAAGGCCTTTTTAGTTCTTAATCCCATAAACCTTATTTTCAATTCTGATTTAAGGCCTTGCGGTGCTTTTGCTTCAAGTCGTATTGAGATTTAGCAAATCTCAACCAAAACCTACTCAGACATCCTTGCCATCGAGCCAGTCCTCGGCCTCTTTCATATCATTAAACTGTCTTGTTGTCTCTTCAATTCCGGCCTCCCTCGTTACCCTTTTCCCGCCAATCCCAACAATTGCCTGTTCCACAACAAGGGCAAGTTTACCTATTTTCGCATCGTTTAGCATCTGGAGACCTTTGCCATGAAGCTCCATGATCTTCGGGGGGGGCGTCTTCATGTCGCTGGTGTCGGTCAATACCGTAAAACCGGAAGAAAGAAATCCCAATGCCTTCTTATGGTCATCAAGATAATCTGGAACCTCAGAGGAGTCTTGCCAGAAACCTATTAATTTTATATAAAACCGATTTTTTATTTGATCAACATAGATTTCATAGCTATCGTTTTTTTTAATCTCCTTTTTCATTTCTCTACTTACATTAAATTCTTCAAAAAGATAACTAATTCAACTAATGCTACAATAATGCAATAATAGTGTCAAGACATTTTCCTGCTTTCGACCTGACAAACTAAATTATCAATTCTGATTTCAGATATTCCGATGCTTTGGCTTCAAGTCGTATTGAGATTTAAAAATCTTCTTGTGGATATGGTGCCTTTGTAATATAATTCGTCAAATTACTATTGTTTAATTTCAGTGGTCATGAGTTTTTTTAAAAAAAATGAGCTAAAAAAAGGGGCCATAGATTCCCTGCCCATTGTGATATCGGTATTTCCATTCGGCATCATCTATGGCGTCCTTGCAATAAAGGCGGGATTTACAATCTTCGAGGCAAGTTTTTCCAGCGTGGTAGTCTTTGCCGGGGCAGCACAGCTTTGTTCCCTCCCGCTTTTTGCCGCCGGAGTAAGTCCCTGGGCAATCATCGGAACGACGTTTATCATTAACCTCAGACACTTTATCATGGGGGCTTCCATCTCCCGAAAGATAAAAGAGGATGAACTGATGCCCAGACTCCTTGTCTCATACTTGCTTGTTGATGAATCTTTTGCCATAACTTCGACGTGGTGGGACACAGCAAAGAGAGAATCCGCAAGGGATTACCTCATCGGATCGGGAATTGCCTTATGGACCTCGTGGAATATTTCAACAATCATCGGCGCTGTCTTCGGTAATTTTTTGGGCGACCCAAAAAAGTTGGGGATCGATTTTGCCATTGCGGCGGGGTTTATCGGGCTTCTTGTGCCTTTGGTTAAGGGGAGGGTGGAATTTTTGGTGCTCCTTGTGGCGATAATCGCCTCAATCTTGTCATATCTTTTTATCCCCGGAAGTTGGTATATCTTGATTGCGACATTGTGTGCCAGCATAATTGGCGCTTTTCTTTCCCATGATGGTGAAATTGAATGATGGTTTTTCAACGATTGATTGAAGAGATAGACAGTAGATAGTAGGTAAAGGGATGGAGGGGATTTTGGATCACACAAAAATATTGTTGACATTAGTCGGTATGGGGATTGTTACATATCTCACGCGGGTGTTTTTTCTTATCAGCAAAAAAGATGAGGGGATGCCGAAGTTTGTTGTGAGAGCGCTGAAATTTGTGCCGGTGGCGGTCTTGAGCGCCATCGTCGCCCCATTGATCCTTGCTCCTGAGGGAAGGCTCGCTTTGACCTACGACAGCCCGTACTTCATTGCAGGTTTTGTTACCTTCGTTATTGCCTACCTGTCAAAGAACCTCATTGTAACGGTTTTTGGCGGAATGGCAGTAATCCTCATAGTGAAGTTTCTCATTGGATAGACGTGAAAGGTGATGTCTATTTCAGTGCATCTCAAAACTTTTTAGTTCTTTCGAATTTTAAGTACCTGAATATTGACAAAAAGTTTTCTTGGACGGGGAAAATGGGGTTGCAAAACAAAACACGATTGCAGCAAAATTTGCCCACAATTATTTTAAAGGGAGTCGGCCTAATTCCTCTTAAATGACAGAAATGAGAAATAATGTGACACAGTAAAACTCACCCTTATCAGTAGATAGTCGGTCGATTCTTCAAAATGGCAGGAATGGGTTACTAAATCCTTCCGATGATGTTTAGCAAAATCAGAAAGATAGTAATGTCAGCAAAGATGTGGATTACTATCGGCATCAAAAGCCCCTTGGCGTGGTTACGTATCGCACCCAAAAAGAGGCCGTAGATAAAGGCCATGACAACGCCCAAAATCCCGTTAGGTACACCCCAGTAGTGTATGCTGCCAAAGATGACTGCCTGAATAATGATGACAGTTCTTACATTATCAAAAAGATGCAACAGCCCACCGAACAATATCCCCCGATAGATGACCTCTTCGACAATGGCGTTTACGACGGAGAAGACAAGCCCCCCGATCATGAGTTTATATAACTCAACTTTTGGGAAGTATTCAGCGAACACTGCAATATCGGGATTGAAAAGCCCGTACCACAAAAGCAGCGATGCTGAACTAACCACCACAACCACAAGACCGATGATTGCAGATATTTTGTTTACTTCGCCTACTGGAGGAATTAGCTTCTCATCTTTTAATGGCTTTACGAACTGGGCCATAAGAAAATATACGATGATGGGAATTACCAGCATAAGCCCCAGCGTAAAGAAGGGGAGCGTCTTTGTGATATAGACCAATATAAAGAAGAGGCTTGGGCCGAGGAGGTGCTTAGATCTTTTGTGAAAATATATTGCGATAGAGATAAGCAGCAGGAGAGGAATGGTGTGGAGGTACGGCGCTTCGATTGTGTGTGTGGGGAAAATGAGGCCAACGGTGGCTGCTGTTATAAAAAGGATTGCCGGTACGGTGTTGCTATTCATTTTTAAAAAAAATCTGTAATGTGATTATGTCGTGGTAACTCCCAAACTTAAAGCCAACCTCCCTTAATGTGCCGATTGTTTCAAAACCGAATGATTTAAAGAGGTGAAGGCTTGGGTCGTTTCCCGCAACAATCCGAGCAAGGATGGTGTGAAGACCCGATTTTCGCCCCTCCTCGATAATGGCAGAAAGAAGTGCTTTGCCAGTTCCCTCTCCTCTACATTTTTCGTTTACATAAACGGAGACCTCCGCCGTATCTCTGTATGCGCCCCTGTCTGACCACATGGAGATGGATGCCCACCCTGTGACCTTGCTGTCATTTTGAGATACAAGGATGGGGTGCTTTGGGCCGTGGGCAAGATACCACTCCCTCTGCTCTTCGGTGGTCTTTGGTTCAATATCAAAGGTGGCGGTGGTGGAAACTATCGCTTCGTTGTAGATTTTAGTCACTGCCCCGATGTCGGCCTCTGTCATTTTTCTGATTATCACCATTCTTAGTTGCCACAAAATTAGCTGTTTACAATTTAATGTCTCAATGTCAATTGGTCATCAAAAAAGGGGGGGACAGTTTTCTTGTCCCCCTTTCAATATTTCACATTAGTTTTTTGCCCATCAATATTTTTGCAGGACGTCCCTGGCAATCAACACCCGCTGTATTTCGGAAGTACCCTCGCCGATGTCGCCGAGCTTTGCGTCGCGGTATAGTCTCTCCACCAGATACTCCTTGATATACCCGTAACCGCCATGTATCTGCACCGCCCAGCTGGAGATTTGCGTCGAGGCTTCTGATGCGGTAAGTTTTGCGATGGAGGCCATTGTTGCTGCAGATGGATCGTTATTATCTTTGAGCCATCCAGCCTTGTAAATTAAAAGGCGCGACACATCCGTCAGGGTCTTCATGTCCGCAAGTTTAAAACCCGTCATCTGAAATCTACCAATGGGTTTTCCAAACTGATGGCGTTCCTTGGCGTATTTGATAGACTCCTCCATGCAGGCCATAGAGATGCCCAGCGTAACCATCGCCATCCCAATTCGCCCATATTCGAGGGTCTGCATCGCCTGGATAAAGCCCTCGTTCTCCACCCCCAGGAGGTTTTCGGAGGGAATCTCGCAGTCGTCAAAAATCAACTCCGAGGTTGGAGAGCCTCGGTAACCCATCTTGTCAAGAGGTTTGCCCGCAGAAAAGCCCTTTGTTCCCTTCTCTACGATAAAGGAGCTTACGTTTCTCCCCTTCTGGCCGTCTTTATCTGTCTTTGCCATGACAACGACAATGTCTGCAATTGGGCCGTTTGTGATGAACATCTTTGTGCCGTTTAATATCCACTTGTCCCCTTTTTTCTCGGCTGTGGTTGAAATGCTGATGGCGTCTGAACCTGCGTTGGGTTCCGTCAATCCAAAGGCGCCGACCATCTCGGTGGAAATTAGCTTTGGGAGATATTTATCCTTTTGCTCGTCTGTGCCAAAGAGGGCTATGGGAATTCCGCAGAGTCCCACGCTTGCCCCAATGGAAAGGTACGTGGATGCGCAGACCTTGGCAAGCTCTTCCTGAGCGACAGATTGGGTTATCATGTCCCTTGCCGTGCCGCCATATTTTTCTTCATGAAAGAGGCCGGAGTATCCAAACTCCGCAAGCTTTTTCATGTTTTCCCTTAATATCTTAAAGCCCGTTTCGTAGTCGGATTGATCCAGCAACTCCGCATTCGGTTTAATTTCATTCTCGCAGAACTTCCTAAAGGAGTCCTGAAGCGCCAATTGTTCTTCTGAAAGTGAGTAGTCCATTTTTTCCCCCTATGACATCAAGAGTCTTGAGATGATGAGCTTTTGTATCTCCGATGTACCGCCGCCGATCTGGGCAAGCTTTGTGTCCCGAAAGGCCCGCTCGACGGGATATTCGTGCATGTAGCCGTAACCCCCGTGGATCTGTAGGGCATCTGACATCGCTGCCATGCCGTAGTCCCCAACGTAGAGTTTTGCCACCGCCGCCTCCATGTGGTTTAGAGACAATCCTTGATCCTTGTTCCACGCAACCTTGTAGACAAGAAGCCTTGCAGCCTCGATGAAGCATTTGATGTCGGCAAGTTTTTGCTGGATGGCCTGAAACTTGGCAATGGGGCGTCCAAACTGTTCCCTCTCCTTGGCGTAGCGGGAACTTTCTTTCAAGATAAACTCCATCCCGCCGATGAACGGGGCAAGAAGCGCCGAGCGATCCCACTCAAGGGTCTGAAGCGCCATGGGAAAACCGTTGTTCAATTCGCCCAAAAGATTTTCTTCTGGTATTTCGCAGTCGTCGAAGAAAAGTTCGGCCGTGGTGGATGTCTTGACGCCCATCTTTTTTAGGGTCTTGCTGACACCGTACCCTTTTGTCCCTTTCTCGACGATGAAGCCGGACATTCCCATGTGTTTCTTTTCCTTATCGGTGGAGGCGTACACGACACAGACCTCTGCGATGGGGCCGTTTGTGATGAACATCTTTGTGCCGTTTAAAACCCAGCGATCTCCCTTTTTTACCGCGGATGTTGTTATGGATGCGGCATCAGAACCGGCATTTGGCTCGGTAAGTCCCATGCAGCCGATCCACTCACCGGTGACCATCTTTGGAAGATATTTATCTTTTTGCTCTTTCGTTCCATGCTTGAGGATAGTATCGGCAGCAAGGTAAGTATGGGCACCCCATGAAAGGGTCAGACCACCGTCAGCACCTCCTTCTGATAGCGCCTCCCCGGCAAGACATGCGGTTACAACATCCGATTCTGCGCCACCATATTCCTCTGGGAAATGAAGCCCCAAAAGCCCGAACTCCCCCATTTTCTTCCACGCATCCCAGCAGAACTCACCCTTTTCCTCGTATTCCTCGGCATACGGGGCGATTTCCTTCTGGGAGAACTTCAGCACTTGATCCCTGAAAGCAAGTTGTTCATCCGTAAAGGCGAAATCCATGAAACCCTCCTTTTAAATTGTTCCTTTTGAACTAAAATTGAATTAAAATTGAATTGAAAGCCATTGTATAAAAAGTTACCTGACGATGTCAGGAGTTATCTTTTGCTGTTTCCATAAAAGTGTAATGCTAAAAAGAGTTCGTAATTATTTCGGGCCGTCGACACTACAGTCCTTTTGGCCATTATCCATAAGCAGACTAACTATTTTTGGGACATATCGCAAGTCCGTTCAAAAGGGTTGTCGTCAACATATCGGTGGCGTTATTTATCTCATCTTGCGAGATTGATTTCATATCGTCCAATATCCAATGTAGCATTATCCTTTCCACAGAACCGTAGATGGCGTAGGCAGCAAAGGTTGCATCAGTTTGTTGGTGGAAAACCCCTTTCTCCTGACCCATTTTGACTATTTTTGTTATAAGTCTAAAGGCGTCTTTAAAATGGCGGATGTTTTCGTCGTTGAAGAAGCGGGATGTCTTGGCAACGTCCATGATCATAACCTCGATCATGCTGGGGTTATTTTTGTAGGAGTTGAAGAGAAATGAGATCATTTTACGGATCATCTCCTGTGGTTCTTCTTCCGATGCGATTATGTATTCGAGGACATCGATAAAGTTCGTCCAGCGGGTTTTGAAGATGGAGATAAGGAGTTCTTCCTTGCTGTTGAAATAGTGATAGACGAGACCATAAGCAATCCCCGCCTCCTTTGCGATGTCTGAGACTCTGGCGCCAAAGTAGCCTTTGTCTGCAAAGACTTGTATTGCGGCGTCGAGGATGACCTTTGTTTTATCAATTGAATCTTCGCTGTTTGTGTTTTTTTTATTCATCTCTTTTTATTGAAATTTATTGTCTTTTGATTGATATCGATTTCTGATATTTTTACATTTGCCTGCCCTTGACAAATTTGAAATTTAGCTGACGTCTATTTTGCGGTAAATATCTTTGAGAACGCAACATCTCATCAATAAATACCGCCTTCCCCATTTTACCACCTTCCCCAACCTTCCACTAACAAATGCCAACAATCCCCCACGACCCCCCATTATACCAACTTCCTCCCAGCTTTTTACTAACATATACCGACAGCCCCTTTGAAGGGGGTAGATTGACTTGTCAATCGACAATAGCATTTTAGATTTTAGAGGCTGGATTGTCAAGAAAAAATTGGGTGTTTTAAAAAAATGTTTGATTGAAACAATCGTTTTCCTTTGTAAACGATGGAGAGGAAGACTGATTTTTTTTGTGAATAGGCTAAACAGAAAAAGAAGGTTTTCATTTTGGAGAAATCAGCCCCACAGCTCGTTGGCACTACCCAGCAGTTTTTTGAGAAATAAAAGCGGTAGAGCCCTTTGGTGGAACTGCTCAGACACATCATCTAAAGAAGTGACAGCCCATCTTAAAATATGTGCGGCAACCCCCTTTGACTGGGCCGAAACAACTTGCGCGACACCTTTTGATATGTACGGTAGATCCATTCAAGAGATATACGGCAACCCCTCTCGAAAATACACGACAAACCCCTTTAAAATATACGGCAGACCCCCTTTTAAATATTTCCAGCAACCCCTCTTAACAATATGCGGCAGGGACTATTGGAAACTCAACTCTGTCCTTGCAATAATCTCATCCTTTACGATGTTGGGAAGGTCATCGAAATATGCGCAATATCCGGCGACACGGACAACCAACCCCGGATGTTTCCCCGGATTTTGGCGGGCGTCCAAGAGTGTTTCCGCATCCAAAATGTTGAGCTGAATCTCCATCCCCCCGGACTCGAAAAAGGACTTGGTAAGCGCCTCCAATATTTCGACACCCTTATCTCCTGCCACAGTGCTGTGATCAAAGCGGAGATTTGTGGCGTAGCCGTTGGGAGAGAGTCTTGAATCGACACTGGCAACAGAGTTAAGAAGAGCGGTGGGGCCGTTTTTCTCGGTTCCGTTTGATGGCGACAGGCTCGCCCCAAAGGACATCCCACTGAGTCTTCCGCTGGGGAGGGCCGGTGTCTTTTCGCCAAATGAGGCATGGGTTGTGGAGGAATAAAATCCGGGGACATATTGACCACCCCGGACGTTTTTGTATCGGGAGACTGCTTTGTGGTAAATGTGAACCACCAAGTCCGCATATTTATCTGGGATTTCTTTGTCGTTTCCATACTTCGGGGCCTTTAGGAGTTCACCCCGAAGCTTCGTGTCGGATCTAAAATCATCCTTCATGGCCTCTAATATTTGAGATATCGAATATTTTTTCTTGACGAAAACCACCTCATTGATGGCCGAAAGGGAATCGGCCACGTCGGAAACGCCAACCCCCTGAACACCGCTGCCGTTATAGATTGCTCCGCCTTGTGTAACGTCCTTTCCTGATTCGATGCACCCATCCACAAGCATGGATGAAAAAGGTGTGGGATGAAAATCCCGGTTTCCGGCATCGATTATTCCAATGTCGTCCACCATTCGAGAGACCATATGCTCCACCTGGGTTGTAAAGGCCTTGATAACATCGTTGATGGAGGTAAAGCTCTCTGGGGGTGGTGTTTTTGCGCCGACCCTCTTTCCTCTTTTCTTCAGTCTTTTGCCACTGTTTAGTGCAAATATGAGACAGATTGGGAGGTTAAATAGTGCGGTGTCTGTCGACAGAAAGCTCTTTCCGGGGATAGAAGGCTCAACGCATCCCACGATTCCGAAATCTCTGGCGTCTTCAAGGGGGTAGTCGTGATACAAGAGCGATGAGATGACCGCCTCGTCACTGAAGAAACCCGGAACGCCGTTTCCCTGCCTTGCCACGTCCACGGCACGCTTGATGTATTCTTTTGGAGAGTTGGCATGGATGCGGGCATGGTAGTTCGGATCGCGAAGGCCCGATTGCTCCATCACGTCGAGGAAGACGTAAGTAAGATCGTTGACGGCGTCGTTTCCGTCTTTATCCATGCCGCCCACGACGGCCGCCTGCGCAATGAGATAACCGCCGTGACATTTACTGATCGTTTCTGACATATGAAAGACGTGTTCGGTGGCCTTGGCAGAAAAACACAAAAGAAGCTCCACGGCGTCTTTGTGGGTGATTCTGCCCTCATCGATATCGCGTTTATAATATGGGTAGAGATACTGATCGACCCTCCCAAAGGAAACGGCGGAGTTTATACCCTCAAGGCACACTGCAAGGTGAGAAAGCCACAGTGACTGCACCGCCTCTTGGAAGGTCTCGGCCCCTTGCTCTGGAACCTTTCTCAAAATTTGGGACATCTCTTTGAGCTCCACCACTCTGACTTTATCTTCTTCTTGAGACGCCTGCTTTTCTGCCTCATCGGCAAGACGGTTTGCATAATCAACAAGCCCCTCAGAAACTATCCGGCAGGCCTTATGGAGGTCTTCGTCCTTACCCTCCATCTCCTTTAAATAACCCTCAACGCCCAGCTTGATTATCTTTTCGTAGTTTGGAAGAAAGTGCCCTATTCCACCCGCTACATTCACAAGATAATATGTAGGAGAGAGCTGCTCCATGACGTAGCGAGGAAGTTGGCGAATTTTGCCGGGGATAAATGATCTAATGATCATGTTTCGGGTCAACCAGTATGGAATTATACGAAAGATGAACTTTAATCTTTTTGCCCATGATATCTGAAAGGGGGTGGTCTTTCTTTTGTCGATCCAGAGGAGCTCCTGATTTACGAAGACCCCGGAGAGTTCGGGTTGAATTATTGCGGATTTTCTGTGGCTGCCGACGTTTCCGACAATCAATTCATCGTCAAATATCTTGGCCGATTTGTTTTGAAGGAGATACCTTGTGGCCTTCGCCTTTCTGATGACCATCGGCTCCTTTGGGTTATCGTGCTTTTTGAAAAATTCGGTGATGAGCCAGGCCCGCTCGATGCAAAGGTGCATGGGACTTGAGAGGAGTTTTTCCTTGATGCGAATGAAACGCTTTGATTTCTCCTCGTCTGGTGATAAGTCAATAATTACGCCTGCGGTTATTGCATGTCTGGCCATATTGTAATCCCTCCCAGAAACAACGCTATTTCTAATATTGTTCTATTATTATACTATAATTGTAGGCATTTCCCAAACTTTTTTTATGGTGGCGCATTATTATGAAAACTACAAATTAAGATAAAATATGATATGCCTTTACAGGCAAACGGATGCGAAGCCTATTTTAGGGAAAAGTTTCACTTTTTACTATAAACGCTTTACAGACAGCTCCTTGCGTATACCAAGGGGCAAGGGGCAAAGAGACGGATTCATCTGTACTACGGTCTGCTGCCGACGATCGCTGGTCGAAATTGGTGCAGTGCTACTTGAAGGTGAAGTCGGAATCGAGAATGGCACCACCCTTTTCCTTCGGGCTTGTGACTATGCGATTGAAAAGATCGGTACTCAGATAGCTGGGGGTATACTTCACCCCAGAGCGATCGATCTGCCGGTAAAAGGACCTCAGGTGGTTACGAGAACCCTTCATCAGGTTTTGGTAGACAATCCGCACATCTTCGTTATCGGTTGCCGCAAGCCAGTGTTCCAAATCGGCTATGTCCAGCTCTTCAATCAGCGCCCCCACTATTAGTGCCTCGTTTAAAGATTTGCTGGCGCGCTCGATCAGCTCCTTGTAGAGCAACTGAAGCTTATCATCCAGAAAGGTGCCGGGAATGTCCTCAGAAACGGGATCATCCAAACTGTAGCGTGCTATTATTCGTGCCAATGCATCCATGTGAGTCTGTTCGCTATTTGAGATGTTGTTAAATATCCTGAGGCCCCACTTGTCGTAGATAACCCGGTAGACGTCCCGGGCCAGCTTCTCCTCCTGCCGCATGAAGAGAATACCCTCCACTTCTTTGGCGGTCAATTCGGTGAGTTCAATCGTTGCAATCTTCGCGTCAACCGCGGTGGTGGAATTATCCTGTGCCTCCGAAGTGACAACAAAAAAGACCACGCAAACGATGCCCACGACGATAGGTGCGATCAAAATCATTTTACTACTTTGTTTCATTGAGATACTCCTTTAATATATTTATATTTCTAAACCCTTAAAAGAATTGACTATGCATTGATGAACAATAAGTTTAAGAAGATTTTGACAAGCTGTTCCATCACTCTTTACAGACGATTGCAATATTTGACATATTCTGATTAAGTATAACATACAATTTAATATGGTGCAATCGGATAATATCGTTGCAATTGCAAGCTATTTTTGAAAAGTGAAGGTCTTTCAATTTTAACAATCTCATCATTACGGAAAAAATTATCTGAGTACCGGTATTTCCTTCGTGTATTTTTTAATTAGAACCGCAATGTAGTCGATGAGATTCATCACCGCCTCCCGCTCTCTGGCGTCACCGATTAATATCTCCCTGATGTGGATACCCTCGGCATCCTCAACCGAGAAGGTGAGGATGACCTCGTCTGGAGATGCATCGCGGTGAGGGGGCTTGAGGTTGATGATATCCACAGCGTCAATCAATCCCCACAGTTTTGTTTTCTCATCCTCGGTTAGGGTTACAACACCGTAGTAGGTTACGTCATCCCTGACTTTTTTGTTGATGGAAAATTCGGCGGGCGCTTTGAGTGTCACGATCCACTCGCCAAAACCTGAGATGTGATATGCCCCACCGCTTTTAAATTCAAAGATGGTGACTCCTCTTTTGGATATGGTATCTGAAGTACTGCCGGAAATAGAAGCGCATCCAAAAATCAAAATGGTAAAGATAGAGATTGTAAATGCAGCCGATGCTGCTAATGTTTCTAATTTCATATCGATACAATCCTTATTTTACTAATAGCTTTGCTAATAGCTACAATTTCGCCCCTGAAAATAAGAGATGTGCAATATAACCTGCGATGGGCGGAAAAATAAACGAGCTGACAAAACGAATTGCGGTGAACTTCCAACCCAAAATCCCCACCTCCAGTGGCAAGCGGGAGATTGCCCAGAGGGACCATCCCGTCAAAAAGGCCACCATCGTCCCGATTCCCGCCCCCGACCGCAAAAGACCCGCAGCGATGGGAAGGCTCACAAAAGGCCCCCCCGGCATTATTGCCCCTGCCATTGTCCCGATAAGAATCCCTTTCTTGCCGGATTCACCACCCACCCATTTTCCAATCATCTCTTGGGGGATAAGTACCTGAACCATGC
>JAUWME010000187.1 GCA_030613285.1 Candidatus Zymogenus sp.
GGGTCTTTTTCCATGGCGCGTTCCAAAAGGGCCAGAATTTCACCATAATCTTCAAAATCCTCATTGTAGGCAATGTAGGCGTCCATGTAATGAGAAAAACCGCCCTTTTTGGATGCGTCCCCCCACCGATAGCCGGAAAGCGTTTTAGGCAAGACACTGGGTGGTTTTCCCTCAAACTCCGCCCAGAAATCGAAACCGATATATTTGTTACCGCAAGCTGGTTCTTTCCCAGTGGCCACCCAGAAAAAACCATCCGCGGGCAGGAAGATCACCGACGTTACATTGTTTGCGCCGCAGACGGTGTGCCCAAAGCTTCTCTCGCCCTCAATAATTACGTCAAAGCGGTCGCTCATAAATTCGGCAGCAAGGGAGGGTGTAATCCCCCCTCTATTTTTATCCATGAGTCCCGTAAGCCTTGTATGTCTCCCCACAAGATTTCTCATAACGAGGTTGTACTTCGCCATGAGATCCACTTCCTTAAGCTCGTCTGTTGTGGCAAAATTGGTCAAAGCTATGGAGCCGTCTTCTATTTTTCTAATTCCCAAAAGATTAGGACTCGACTCTATAGCTACTGCTTCATTTCTTTTTCCGTCGGCAATAAGAAAGCCAAAAGCGCCCCCCCTCTTGTTCTCCTCCAATATTGTGATGGCCCCATTGATGTCTTTTGCCCCTCTCATTATCATGTTTTCAAAGATGGTAAAGGAGATGCCGGCAGGGTTTGAGTCGCTGTATCCCATGAAGTGCCCGCCTATTACCATTCCCATCTCGTTCATGGCCGAATTGCACTTTAAAAGCCCCGCCGTGGATACTTTGACGTAGCGGTAGCCGTTTTCTGGCTCGTAAAAAAAGATGGTCTGGTTTTGCGCCCAGAGTCCCTGTCCAGAATAATCGGTGTTTCTGCCAAAGATGAGCTTTCCCCCTTTTGTGGCACTGCCTGTGGCAGCAAAACTGGAGCACTCCCCAACATCCCCAACAAGACCAAAATCAATCGCCTTTTTGCCGATTACCCCCGGAATCATCGCCATTGAAAGGTCGGAATAAAAATTACCGATGAATACATCCCGATAGTCAAGGCCCGCTCCGTCGGCTATCCCCTTTATCTCTTCAAGATATTCCACAGGGGTGTTTTTTTCCACAGGTGCGTATACCTTGACCTCAAGATATTTTAAAAGAAGATTTCTCATCAACTTGGGCTTTTTGGCGTATAGTGGGTTGTGGGAAATTGGGTCTGAAAAGAGAGGTACACACCCACCTTTTATCTCCTCCGCCAAAAGTTTTCCGTGCTGATACCCCATCTCGTATGAAGTCCCCTTGAGGTAAAGGATGTTGTTTCCCCCATCCCTTCTCAAAGAGCCACTGCCAAATTTTTTAACATCGCCCTCTTCTGTTATCTCAAGTTGTTTCAAACCATCGATAACTTCTTTCTCCGGCAGATAGCCTTTCCCTGAACTTACGGAATTTACCTTTACAAAAATCAGGCAAGAGACAACCAAGACAGTGATCAGGACGAAAAGAGTCAATATTATCTTTTTCATGCTAACCTCACTTTCAATTTAGTTAAAATTTAAGCAAACCGCATCGTTGTATATTTTACTTTCTTTAACGACACTATTTTAAAACCCTCCAGCAGCATTGAGAGCACGAGAAATGTTTTCGGCAAGGAGTACAAAAAACTCGACATCCTCATACTTTTTAAACAGGGGATCGATTTCCACAAAAAGACCTCCGGGGAAAAGGGAAATGTTATATGAGATAGTCAGTGGTGATGCCAAGATTGATGGAGGTGAGAGGGTTGGCATCATATCTGGCGTTAAGATGATGTTAAACACCTCATCTTCATTGTTAGAGAAAATTGCGTGGGTTTTGGCAAATTCCGGGAAACGATCCTTGATGTCAACAGCTCGAGTGCCCATAGCTCCCGGAGCTTTTTGCATGGCGTAATCAAATATCTTGTTTGAGAGTTTTCCTTTTATCTCTGTGTGAGGCATAAGAAAAATAAGCCCCGATATGGGAATTTCCATAAAAACAGCGATGAAATAGTGGGGGTCCTCTTGGATTGCTTCCTTGTTGGAACTTCTTTCAATCCCTCTGCAACCATTAAAAAGATACGCCTCCTCAGATATTGTGAGCTTGATGATATCGTTGTATATTCCCCCCTTGAATATACCGAGCCTTTGTTCAAGAGTCTTTGCAAATGCTCCATCTTTATCATAGGAGGTGATGACAAGACCCCTTAAACGGGCGTAAGTGGCTACCGTCCTTCTCACCCTCCTGCTGGAGTAGATTATAAATGACAACATAAAAATGAAAGAAATTGCTAATATAAGGGCGATGATGACGCTTACATTTATTTGCATGATAATGTTATTCCTTAACCTTTCTATTTTCTCAGATTGATGATCATAGCGAAAACATCCCAGATAATTACTCAACAAGTCTAATCAAAATTGAAGTTGGTGGAGTCTTCAATTTCTCTCAATATCGTCAAGGGCTCTGGCAAGATTTTCAGTCCAAACAACGAATCTCTCAATTTCCACTGACTTTTTCATCTGCGGCTCTATGTCAAGCCCAAACCCTTCCGGAGTAAAACAGACATTGACAGGCTTTTTCCTTGGATGTGTCAATAACATTGACACCACATCTGCAGAAAGGATGATCTCTTCTGCACTTTTAACGTCTTCGGTAAAAACATTATATACTTTTGAAAAATTTGGAAAGCGCTTCTCAATCTCCAACATCTCAAGACCTTTTGCACCAAAGGCTCTATTGAGTACGAATTCTATTATCCCCTTAGCAAATTTCCCCTTCAGAGGAAAGTGTGGAATTACAAAAGTGCGTTTGTCTATGGGAATATCCATAAGCACGACGATGAAGTGATGGGGAGGGCCCGACGATGACCCGCTGTTTGTCTCTGAAATTTTAGTACAGAGATAGCTCTCTCCAAAGGAGCTGGGCAGCTTGACAATGTCTCGATACCTTCCCGTCATTGGCAGGCCGAATTTTTCGGTCAATCTCAATCCCATGCCACTGTTTTGATCATCCTCAATAATGGCAAGTCCTCTCGATTGGGCAAAGGCAATCAGTGCCTTTTTGGCCTTGGTTGTAAAAAAACCAACTTTAGGCAACCCGGAATATGGAGAGGGGGCTGTCTCTTTTGTCCTCTTTGATAGGTAGATAACCAAAGCAATGACCAAAAATAGAAGCACAGAGGCTATATAGCTAAAGAGTATAAAATTTTCGTCATTCATATCGTTTTACCTCAAAAATGCTTCAATCTTTTTGATCCGCAAAATCACCTAACCAACATTTCTTTGCTGGCGCTAAAAACTGGAAATAGAAATTGATACTCATTTAATAACTACCAGAAAAAGCAGGATGTGTCAAGAAAGAGACTAATATAGTTGGAGGAGAAAAGCACTGCGCAAGAAATTGACAGGTAAATTCATCTGTGCTATTTTAGTAGAATTACAAAACACTTTCTCGGAGGCTTTTATGTTCGTAAAAAACAGATCGAATCGGTCAGGTCACTCTAAATATTTTGTTTTTGCACTTTTTCTTGTGTTGGCTCTTGTCATAGTCTCCTGCGCCAAGGAGCTTACAGAAGAGGAGAAGATTGATGCGTTGATTGAAGATGCAGCAGAAAAGGTGGAAGCGAAAGATATCAAGGGTGTTCTTAAATATGTGTCTGAGTCGTACAAGGATAAAGAGGGGGGCGATCGCAACCAGATTAAGGGAATGTTGTTTATTTATACCCGTCAGTACGAGAAGATTGGGATTTATGTTCGCGATACCGAGATCGAGGTGAACGGCGACGATGCTGCGGCAGTGGTAAAGCTTATCTTCACCGGTGGGGAAAATATAGTTCCTGATTCCGGGAGCAGTTATATCATTGACCTGAAGCTGAAGTTAGAAGATGGCGACTGGCGCGTGGTCAGGGCAGGCTGGATGGAGTTGGGCGGGGCATTTTAGGGAGTTTTTGTCTTTTTAGTATTTTATTGGGGGATAAATGAAAAGCGACAAATTAAGGCTTTTTTTGATTTTTACTTGCGCTCTTGTTCTGACACTTGTTTTGGGATGTACAAAAAATGCCGAGTATTGGCACAATAAAGGTTTTGAAGAAAACGACCTTAACAAAAAGATTGAGTTTTACACAAAGGCTATAAGTATTGACCCAAATTATGCCAGGGCATATAACAATAGGGGGGTTGCATACGATGAATTGAAAAAGTACTCTGATGCGATAGCGGACTTCACAAAAGCTATAAGTATCGATCCTGATTACATTATGGCTTTCAACAACAGAGGGAGTATATACAAAAAGCAAAAAAAATACAACGATGCAATCGGTGATTTCAATAAAGCTATAAGTCTCGATCCTAATAATCCTTTGGTATACTATAACAGGGGAATTTTATATAGAGAGCTAAAAAGATATGACGAGGCAATAGCGGACTTCACCAAGGCTATTAGTATTGATCCGAATAGTGTCTATGCCTACACTGGCAGGGGGCGGACTTACTATTTATTGGTAAATTACGACAAGGCAATGGTGAACGTTTCCATTGCCTTAAAATTCAGTCCTAAAGAGCCATACTCACTTGGTCTTCGGTCGGATATTTACAGGGAGTTGGGGAAATATGATGAAGCAACGGCTGATATAAGTAAAGCCATCAGTTTTAATCCAGACTATGCGCCCTTCTACTATACCCGCGGGCTGAATTACAATGCTATGGGTGAAAAGAACAAGGCGCTTGAAGATTTTAAAAAAGCCTGCGATATGGGTGAAGAGGATGCCTGTAAGAAGTGCAACAAATAGGGGCAAGGGGCAAAAGGAGTTAAATGTCATTCCAATGAAACCGTCAATCCAGTAAATATTATTCTGGATCCCTTTGTCAAGCTGAGGATGACAGAATAGAAGGGATTCCTTTGTCAAGCAGGCAATGACAGAATAGTTAAAATGTCATTCCCGCGAAAGCGGGAATCCAGTAAAGCATTAAAGAAATGGATTTAATGCCAACGTATCCTAAATACAAAAAAGGTAAAAACATTTTATTAAATATGTTGACTTGCTTCTTATTTTTTCATAGAGTATAGTTTATATAAAGAGGATTTCAGCTTATGAAAAATTTCTTAATTCGTGGCGATAATTATGACACCCTTGAATACCTAAAAAACAAAAAAGAAATATCAGGAAAGGTAAGGCTTGTCTATATAGACCCCCCCTTTGGAACTAAACAAAACTTCACTTTTTCTGGCGACAGATTTTCCACCATCAGCAGAATGAATGGCGGAAGGCTTGCATATAGTGATACTCTATCCGAAGGAGATTATCTAAAATTCCTCAATAGCCGATTGACTCTCATTTATGATATTCTATCAGATGACGGCTCTATCTATTTACACATTGATGATAAA
>JAUWME010000506.1 GCA_030613285.1 Candidatus Zymogenus sp.
TGACGGCAATCCTACCATCTTTTATTCCAAAGGAAGAAAATCCTTTTATGTACGGATTCCTCCCCTCGTAGCCGATGCCGGTTACCGCCAAAAGCGCCCCCCCCGTAAGGTTATTGACTATACCTCCCTCAATATCAAAACCGGCCTCGGCCTTCCATTTATGGAGAATAGAGACATAGTTGACCCGCTCAAACATACCTGAAAACCAGTTTTTGAAGAAGTTTGCATGAAGGATAGTCGGATCGTAGGCGTTAAAGGCGATAAATCCCGCCGTTTCTGACGGCAGAGATTCTATCTCCGGCGCCAATTGCTTGTTGACATGAGAAAGCCCCGCAAGGATATTTTCGGTACTTCCAGTCTTTAGTGGGGCATACAAAGAGACGTCTGCGCCATCTTCGGTGAAGGTTATTGTGGTAAAGATGGAATCGACCTCCCTGATTAATCTTTCACCCCTCTTTAAAAGACTCGTCTCGTTTGGTTTCGGCTCGGTTGTCTTGTGAAACATTAATATGTGGTATCCCGAAGGAATTGCTGAGATGGATTTTTTGAAATCGGGATTATTTAAGAGGGTGTCGCTGTTCGCACCCGTAAGTACATCGTGCTGAGTTTTAAGCGCCAACGAGGAGTTGGAAAAAATTGCGTAGTTTGCAACTATCGTGTAGTAGAGCTTTCTGTTTCCACTGTTGACCGAAAAGAGTGAGAGTCCGTTAATGTCTTCTTTTGCAATGGAACCCTTGAGGGAGGATATAGTTTTGATAAGAAATTTCTTGAACCACCCAACCTCAATGATCGCAACGGTAGCCTTGCCACCGACACTTTTGCCACCGACTTCCTTGCCACCGGCACCCTTACCAACAACGCCCTTGCCACCGGCAACTGGGGTTTTGTAGATTACGGCGTTTTTTCCCAGTATGTAGAGAACCCGCCTTGGAGTTACCGAAAACCCCAAAGTTTTTTCGATATCGCCAAAAAAAGAAATGAAAGGTGCCGACACGTCAGCTTTGATGGGCCCCTTAAAAAGGGACAAATCTTTAGTATCGTCATAAAAGTCGCTTTTTAAAAGCGGCTTCAGCCCCTTTTTTATATCCTTAAAGTATATCAGGGACTCAGCGCTCCCAGAAACGGTGTTAATAAGCCCATCCCCTTCAACTGCCGCTGCGTGGGGGGCAATCAAAAAAAGAGTGGTAATAGTAATTGCAATTGTAATTGTAAGGGAGGCAGAAATGAGACTCCAAGTTCCTCTCCATGATCTGCTCCCTGTTTTCAATTTTATATTCATAACGAGCCTCCTCCGAATTTTTCTTCTGGTTTTATAATATTTATCCAGCTACTTGGCCGAAAATGTCTCCGGCAAAATCCCAAGCCTGAGGAGAGTGTTGGAAAACCTCAAACAGACGATTCTTAGCACCTCTTCCCTTTTGGCGTCAGGGGTAACTTCCATGAGTTCTGTGAGGTCGCTGAAGAACGTATTGAGTTTCTCATCGACTTTTCCCAAATCATCTCCAATTGTACCGTCATCCTTTCCTGTATCGGAGATTGATTCATTAAGAGACTCTTTAAGAGAATATCGAAGTGATTGATATTGCTCCCGTTCCTTTGTGAGGATATCACCGAGAGAATCAACGACAGTGTCTCCCTCCAAATCCTCTGTGTATTCATCTTCGTAGTAATACTCGTAAGATTCAAGCGGGACATAGAGGCGGTTCCTTGCCTGAACGTAGAGCTTCCACTCTTTTTTGGTCATCTCATCTTTTTTGAACGTAAGCTCTGGAGGAGTAATATCATCTCCAGAAAGTGCAGTGATGACATCGCCAAACACGCCCCCTTTTTTTACATCCCCGGTTTCTTCTCCCGTTGGGGTCGTTTTTGTCTCCCCCCCCCCGCAGGAAACAAGAAAGATGGATACGAGGATAAGGGTAAAAATAATAGATAATCTTTTTATTCCTTTCATAAAAACCTCCCTGAGCCTGTTGTGTCTTCTTTTTTTGATTCTGACAATATCTCTTTCAAGGCAT